>NZ_JBSWXD010000043.1:0-42091 GCF_056160425.1 Micromonospora sp. ABR4_055 | reverse complement strand
TGCTTGCATCCGTTCCCCTCCCCCCCCCCCCCCCCCCCCGCTTCCCCCCCCCCCCCCCCTCCTCCTCCTCCCCCCCCCCCCCCCCCCCCCACTCCGGTGGGGACCGGTCCGGCGGTGCCCGGCGTGTCGGCGGTACGCGCTGCCCTCGCCTGCTTCGACATCCTCGACGGATGCGCCGAGACCGACGCGGGCGTCGACGCGGGCGCCGACGCGGGCATCGTGCCGCCGGCCAGAGAGGCGGTGACCCGGCAGGCCGAGCACGCCTGGCTGGCGTACCGGCACGCCCACTACCCGCAGCTGCTGCGGATGCTGCCCAACCTGCTCACCGCCGCGCGGCGACTGCACGCGGCCGACCCTGCCGGCGGCGCGCCGCCGCTGGTGCAGGTGTACCGGGTCGCGTCGTCGGTGCTGGTCAAGCTCGACGAACCGATCTGGCCTGGTTGGCGGCCGACCGGGCGATGACGGTCGCGTCGACCGCCGGTGATCCGCTGCTGGCGGCGGCGACGGCGGCGGTGCCGCTGGGGCAGACGCTGCGGGCGGTGGGCCAGGGCAGGTTGGCGATGTCGACGACGGCCGCCGCCGCGCACCGACTCGACCCTGTCGGTCCGGCTGACGGTGTTCCACCGCAGCTGCTGTCGGTGTACGGCACGCTGCTGCTGCAGGCCGCGTTGGCCGCCGCCGAATGCGGCGGCGCCGCCGTGCGGGAGCTGACCGGCCAGGCCGGAGACGTCGCTGACCGGGTCGGCGACGGCCACGACCACCAGCGGAGCGGTTTCGGGTCGACGGCGGTCGAGCTGGCTCGGGTGGTGGCGGCCGCCGACCTCGGCGAGGCGGAAGAAGCCGTACGCCGACACGATGTGCTGGTGCGGCGTTCCGGCTGGCGCGGGTTGCCGGCCGAGTACCGGGCGGCGTACCTGGTCGACGTAGCGCGGGCGGCACTGCAGTCCGGGGACCTGATCATGGCGGGCCGGTCGCTGGTCGACGCCGACCGGGTCGCGTCCGCCGAGGTCCGGCTGCGGCCGTCCGCCCGTACGGTGGTAGCCGAGGTCGCCCGGTGCGCGCCGCCGGCTGCCGGCGTGGCCGGACTGGCCGCGACGCTCGGGCTGACCCGGTAAGACTGAGTTGCTGGTGACCAGCCCGGATCAAGGAGCAGCGGACCAGCGGCGGCTGCCGTTCAGTTCGGCACTGGCACCGCTACCACGGTCACCAGACCCTCCAAGCCGGCGAAGTCGTCGGGGTTTGTGGTGTAGATCGGTAGGCGGTTGCCAATGGCAATACTCGCGATCATGAGATCTGCCGTACGTGCTCTCGGCTTGCGCCCTGCGGCCAGTACGGCTGCGACAACTCTGCCGAACGCCCAGGCCGCCTCAGCATCGAACGGAAGCGGGTCGAACTCCGACTCGGCCCGCTGGAGCACGTCCAACCGGCGCGCACGCTCTACTGGGTCGTCGGTGTGATGTGGGCCTGCGGACAACTCGGCGAGGGTGACTGCGCTGATCGACATCGTATCCGGAAGTCGGGCATGGTCGATTTGTCGGCGCAAGATCAGTATGTTGGTGTCGAGCAGCCCGTGGACTTCAGAGTTCATAAGGGTCCTGAAGCTCGTTTTCCATTGCGCTGTCCAGATCACTTCGGAACCGCGCCGCGTCGATGACCGGCGCGTTCGCAGACACCCCCGCGAACTGCTCCCGCGTCACCACTCGATGCCGACGCAGTGGGATCAGCTCCCCAATCGGGGTGCCGTTGCGGGTGACGACGAACGACTCGCCATGCGCGACGGCGTCCATGATTTGTCCGGATCTTGCCCGAAGATCCCGCTGCGTCAGTTCCGCTGCCATACCCGGACCCTAACATGATGTGGCACCAGGTGCTACGTGGTGGCACGATCGGTCGGGCGGTGTGGCCGGGTTGGCCGCGACGCTCGGGCTGACCCGGTGAGGCTGTTGCACTCGTCCGGACTGCTGCTCTAGGGTCGCGCGGAAAGCGCTTGCCGACCCAGCGAGGAGGGCGCGTGCCGGCGACCAGTCCGAAGATCCACAGCGGCATGTGTTCCGTCACCCTGCGGCAGCAGCCGGCTTCGGCAGTGCTGGACGTCGCCGCACGGGCCGGCCTGCGTCGCGTCGAATGGGGCGCCGACGTGCACGTACCGCCGGGTGACACCCGCACCGCGACCTCGGTGCGCGACGCCGGCCTGGACCGGGGCGTCGGGGTCGCCTCCTACGGCTCCTACTTCCGGGCCGGCTCCGACCCGGACGAGGACTTTCCGGCCGTACTGGCGGCAGCGGTCGCGCTCGGCGCACCCCGGATCCGGATCTGGGCCGGCACCCTCGGCTCGGCGCAGGCCAGCGCCGACGAGCGCCGCGCGGTCGTGACCGCCACCCGGGCCGCCGCGCAGCGGGCCGCCGACGCCGGCGTCACCCTCGCCTTCGAATACCACTCCGGTACGTTGACCGACACCGCCGAGTCGACGCTGCGGCTGCTCGCCGACGTCGACCATCCGGCGGTACGCACGTACTGGCAGCCGCCGCTCGACCTGCCCGACGCCGCCGCCGTCGACGACCTGCGGCAGGTGATGCCCTGGGTCGACGCGGTGCATGTCTTCTCCTGGTGGCCCGGCTACCAGCGGCTGCCGTTGACCGCCCGCGATCGACTCTGGCGCGACGTTCTCGCCGAGCTGCGCGGTACCGGCCGCGACTTTGACACCCTGCTGGAGTTCGTGATCGACGACGATCCCGGCCGGGTCGCGATCGAAGCGGCAACGCTGACCCGGCTGATCACAACGGACCGTCGTGCCGGCTGAGCCAGACCCGGCGGCAGCAGCGGCAACGGCCGGGCCCGGGCCGCTCGCCCGTCGGTGGGCGGCGCTGGACCCGCAGCTGCGGACGGCAGCGCTCGGCCGGGCACGGCAGGTGTACGACATCGGCGGCACCGGCCGGGCGGCCTGGCCGCACGTCGACGAGGTCACCGAGCGGGCCATCGTGGCCGCCGCCGAGGCCGACCGGGGCACCGCCTGGCCCCGACTGCTGCTGTCCGACTACGCCCGCTACTGGCGCGACGGGGTCCGGACAGCGTACGAGCAGCCCGCCGGTGGGCTGCGGCGGCGTACCGCCACAGCCGCGCTGGCCGCCGCGCTGCACGGCCAGCCCTACCTTGACGAGGCCGCCGACGGCCTGCTGCAGCTCTGCGAGCAGAGCACCTGGTGCTGGGCCGCGCACGAGCGGTTCGCCGCCGAGGCTGGTCGGGTGGTGCCCGACGTCGACCGGCCGTTTCTGGACCTCGGGGCCGCCGAGACGGTGGCCGTGCTTGCCTGGGCCGACCTGATCCTCGGCGCGACGCTCGACGAGCGCACCCCGGGGCTGCGCCAGCGGATCCGCCGGGAGACCCGCGCCCGGGTGATCGAGCCGTTCCTGGGCAGCCGTGACTGGCACTGGCTCGGCCTGGACGGGCACCTGCACAACTGGAACCCGTGGATCCACGGCCATCTGCTGGCCGCCGCGTTGTTCCTGGTCGACGACGCGGACATTCGGACCCAGGTGGTCGACCTTGTCGTCGACGGGCTCGACCGCTACCTCGGCTCGCTGCCCGCCGACGGCGGCTGCGACGAGGGGTACGCGTACTGGTGGAACGGCCCGGCCCGGCTGGCCGAAGCGCTCGACCTGCTCAACCGGGTCCTCGACGGGCGGTTGGATCCGTGGCGGTGGGCGCCGCTGCCGCAGCTGGCCCGCTACCCGCACCGGATGGCCCTCGGCGGCGGCTGGTACGTCAACGTCGGCGACGGCCCGGCCCGGCCGAGCGACGCGCAGCCGTGGCAGGTCCTGCACCGCTGGGGCCGGGCCACCGGCGACCGGCAGGTGATCGACTTCGCGGCCAGTCACCGTACCCTGGGCGAACCGGCCGTGACGGTCGCCGCCGGGCTGGGCCGGGCGGTACGCGGGCTGACGGATTCGCGGTGGTTCACCCAACCACCGACCGCTCCGCCGCTGCCGGTCACCACCTGGCTGCCCGACCTGCAACTACTGGTCAGCCGGGAACGGGCCGGCAGCTCGGCCGGGCTGACCGTCGCGGTCAAGGGTGGGCACAACGACGAGAACCACAACCACAACGACGTCGGCTCGTACCTCGTCGCCCTGGACGGGTGCCCGGTGCTGGTCGACCTCGGCCAGCCCACCTACACCGCGATCTCGTTCACCGACCGCCGGTACGAACAGTGGGTCACCCGCAGCCAGTGGCACAACCTGCCGGTCGTCGGCGGTCACGGTCAGGCCGTGGGCCGCGACTTCCGGGCGTCGGCGGTCGCCGTCGACACCGGTGCCGACGCCGACGCGCTGCGCCTCGACCTGGCTGGTGCCTACCCGCCGGAGGCCGGCTGTCGGTCCTGGCGGCGGCAGGTGCGGCTGGACCGACGCCGGTCGACGGTGACCGTCACCGAGCGGTGGCGCGTCGACGACCCGACCGGGCTGCGGCTGCACCACGTCCTCGCCGGCGAGCCGCTGGCCCACGTCGCCGGGCGGCTCGCCGTACGGGCCCTGGCCGGCGGGATCCTCGTGCTGACCTGGGAACCGCAGCTCGGTGCCGGTCGGCTGGACCGGCAGCCGGTCGACGACCCGCTGCTGCGCGACGTCTGGGGCGACGCCGTGCACCGGCTGGTGCTCACCCTGCCGGCCCAGCGGACCGGCTCCGTCACCGTGACCGTCTCCGGAGGTCCCGAATGAACGCCGATGACCAGGCTGCCGAGGAGCAGATCGCCGACGACCGGCGGCTGTCCCCGTACACCGGTTACACCCGCGCGCACTGGGGGGCGGCCGCCGACCGGATGCTGCTGGCGCTGCGTCCGTACGCCTCGCCCGACCACGCCCGGATCGGCCTGCCCGGCCGGCCGAGCGCCTACGGACCGGACAGCGACTCGCTGGAGGCGTTCGCCCGGTCGTTCCTGCTGGCGGCGGTCCGGCTACGCGGCGAGGCCGGCGCCGACCCGCACGGGCTGGCCGACTGGTACGCCGCCGGGCTGCGCGCCGGCACCGACCCGATCTCGCCGACCGCCTGGCCCCGCCCGGACCGACTGGACCAGGCCAAGGTCGAAGCCTGCTCGATCGCGCTCGGTCTGCACCTGACCCGCCCCTGGCTGTGGGACCGGCTCGACGAGGCGACCCGGCAGCGGACCGTCGACTGGCTCGGCAGCGTCGTCGGGCAGCGGTACCCGCCGATCAACTGGGTGTGGTTCCAGATCGTCGTGGAGACCTTCCTGCGCTCGGTCGGCGGCCCCTGGTCGACTGAGGACATCGAATCCGGGCTGCGGGTGCACGAGTCGCTGTACCGGGCCGACGGCTGGTACTCCGACGGACCGGAGCGGTCCTACGACCACTACGTCGGCTGGGCGTTGCACGTCTATCCGCTGCTCTGGGCCGACCAGGCCGGTGAGCTGTGCCCCGACGGGCTGCGTCAGGCGTGGCGTCAGCGGCTCGCGGCGTTCCTCGACGACGCGGTCCGGCTGATCGGGGCCGACGGGTCGCCGCTGATGCAGGGCCGCAGCCTGGCGTACCGGTTCGCGGCGGCCGCACCGCTGTGGGTCGGGGCGATGACCGGCGCGACCGAGGTGGCGCCGGGGGTGTTGCGCCGGGCGGCGAGCGGGATGCTGCGTCACTTTCACGACCACGGGGCACCGGACCGGCGTGGCCTGCTGCCCATCGGCTGGCACCATGAATGGCCGGCGATGGCCCAGTCGTACTCGGGGCCCGGGTCGCCGTACTGGGCGGCGAAGGGGATGCTGGGGCTGGCCCTGCCGGCCGATCATCCGGTGTGGACGGCGACCGAACAGCCGTTGCCGGTCGAGCGGGCGGACCTGCTGGTGGCGGTGCCGACGCCGGGCTGGCTGGTCACCGGCACCCGCCGTGACGGTGTGGTCCGGGTGGTCAACCACGGCACCGACCACTCGGTGCCCGGCGACGAGCGCGCCGACTCGCCGCTGTACGCCCGGCTCGGCTATTCGACGGCGACGATGCCGCCGCTGACCGGGGCCACCGTTGGCGACCCGTCGGACAATTCGGTCGCCGTCGTCGACGCGACGGGCCGGCGCAGTCACCGCAACGGGTTCGTGACGGTCGACTGCCGGCTGGTCGACGGGGTCGGTTGGGCGGTGTCGCGGGCCGACGCCCACTGGGTCGACACCGACGATGACGCCGGCCCGGACCACGGGTCCGGCCGGCGGGGCCGGCTGCGCCGGGGCCCGGTGGTGACGGTGGCCTCGGCGGTGCGCGGCCCGACCGAGGTGCGGCTGGCCCGGGCCGACTCCGCCGACGGTCTCGACGGCGGCACCGGGCTGGAGTTCAGCGGCTGGCCGGTCGCCGGTGACGTACCGCCGCCGGCGCGTACCGGCGACGACCCGCCGGTGTCCGTCGTGGCCGGTGCCGCGGTGACGTCCCGGCTGGTCGGCCTGACCGGCTTCGAGCATGCGCTGGTACGCCGCGAGCGGGGTACCTCGCCGCTGGGTGATCAGGTGGCGGTGCCGGTGTTGCGGACCGCCGCCGCGCCGACACCCGGCCGGGTGTACGTCGCCGCCGTGACCCTGACCGGCGCCGGGGGAGACCCGGCCGACGCGGCGGTGCCGGTGGTGACGGTGACGGCCGGCGGCGCGGGCGACTCGGTCGACATCCGCTGGCCGGACGGTCACACCTCGACGCTGCTGCTGCCGGCCGCGCCGGGGTGAGCTCAGCGGGTCGGCCGGGGCGTGGACGAGTCACGGATCACCAGTTCGGGGGTGATCAGCACCCGTTGCACGGGGCGGCGTCGGCCCTCGACCAGCCGGGCCACCATCAGCTCGACCGCCACCCGGCCCACCTGGCTCTTCGGTGGGCGGACGGAACTGAGCGCCGGCTCGGCCAGGTGCGCCACCTCGTCGTCGTAGGAGACCAGGGCGAGCTGGTCGGGGATCGGCACGCCCTGCTCGGCGCAGTACTGCGCGACCGACATGGCGTCCGGGTCGCCGTGCACGATCAGCGCGGTGACGCCTTCGCGGCGGCACCGCCGCAGCACGTCGCCGATGATCCCCCGGTGCCCCGGGGAGTCCAACGCGACCGCCTCCCGGATGACCAGGTCGGCGGGCAGGCCGAGGTCCGCACAGGCCAGCGCCCAGCCCTGGGCGAGGTGGGCGGAGGTGGGGCTGCCCTTGGACAGCACCAGCCCGATCCGGCGGTGACCGTGTTCGTGCAGGTGCCGTACGGCCATCTCCAGGCCGAGGGCGTGGTCGCTGCGGACCCATTCGAGCTGGCGCAGGGTCGGGGTCCACCGGGGGGCCTGCCGTTCCACCAGGATCGTCGGCACCGGCAGGTTGCCGATCCAGGCGATCATGTCGGCGGTGCCGTCGGTGTCGAGGCTGGGTGCCAGCAGCAGACCCTGCACCTGCTGCGCGTCGATCAGCCGGGTGATCTGCCGGCGGTCCTCGGTCGGGTCGTAGCTCGACCCGCGCAGCTGGATGTGCACGCCGAGCGAGGCGGCGGCGCTGCGGGCGCCGGTGACGATCTGCGGCCAGTAGTAGTCCAGTGACGGCACGACCATGCCGATGGTGAACCGGGTCGGTGCCACCCGGGGCCGTCGCGGTGCGGGCCCGAGCTGGGTGGGCAGCGTGGCGCCACCGTGCACCCTGGTCAGCAGGTTGCTCTCGGCCAGGGCGGCGATGTCGCGCCGGACGGTCAGCTCGCTGACCCCGAGCAGCGGGGCGAGGTCGGCCACTCGTACCGAGCCGTGTCGGCGCAACTCCTCCAGCAGCCGCTCCCGGCGCTGCAGGTTGAACATCCGATCCGCCGGCATGGGCACTCCCGTCCATGTTCGTTCGCGAACGTTTCCGACCGAATGAGATCGGCTGGTAGCGAGCATGTTCACCGAAGGTTAACCATGTCACATCGGCGAATCCAGCAGGTCCCCACGACGTCGGACGTCGGCCGGAGATTCGCCACCCGAGGAGACACGTTGACGGTGCACACCCCGCCGCAGGCGCTCGTCGTGATGGACCGGGACTCCTACCGGGCCCACTTCGACGAGGCTCGGCTGGAGCGCCTCGGCCGCGTCGTCGTCCTGGCCGATCCGGTCTGGGCCGACGAACTCGACTCGCCTGCCGTGCGCGCCCGACTGGCCACGGTCGAGACGCTGGTGACGTCCTGGGGAGCACCCCCGCTGACCAGGCAGCGGCTGGACACCGCGCCGGCCCTGCGCGCCGTCTTCCACGCCGCCGGCAGCGTCCGCTCCCTGGTGACCGACGAGGTGTGGCGGCGCGGCATCCAGGTCAGCACCGCCGCCGACGCCAACGCCGTGCCGGTCGCCGAGTACACCCTGGCCGCGATCATCTTCGCCGGCAAGAAGGTGCCGTTCATCGCCGCCGACCCCGACCGGGCGTACCGGGGATGGAGCCACCACCACGGGCACGGCGACCTGTCCAACTACCGCCGGACCATCGGCGTCGTCGGCTTCTCCCGGATCGGCCGGCGGGTCGTCGACCTGATCGGCTGCCTCGACTCGGCCCGCTGCCTGGTCGCCGACCCGTACGCCGACCCGGCCGAGGTCGCCGCAGCCGGCGCGACCCTGGTCGAGCTGGCCGAGCTGCTGCCGCACAGCGACATCCTCACCCTGCACGCGCCCGAGCTGCCCAGCACGCACCGCATGATCGGCGCGGCCGAACTCGCGCTGCTGCCCGACCACGCGACCGTGATCAACACGGCCCGGGGCAGCCTGGTCGACCCGGCGGCGCTCGCCGCCGAGTGCCGCTCCGGCCGGCTGTACGCGATCCTCGACGTCACCGACCCCGAACCGCTACCCGTCGACGCCGCCCTGCGCGGCAGCCCGAACGTCATGGTAAGCCCGCACCTGGCCGGTTCCCTCGGCACCGAGATCCACCGGCTTACCGACCACACCCTCGACGAACTCGTCCGCTGGACCGTCGGGGAACCGCTGCATGCCGAAGTCACCCCGGACGCGTTCACGTTGCACGCCTGACCGGCCGGGCTCCGTACCCCCACGAAACCCCGCACCCTCCGCAAAAGGAGTCACCTGATGAACCGACACACCGGCAGGATGAACCGACACATCGGCAGGGCGGTGGCCGCCGCCACCGCACTGGTTCTCGTCACCGCCGGCTGCGGCGGTGGCGACGAGCCGGCCGTCGGCGACGACGGCCGCGAGATCCTCACCATCGCCCTGTGGAACTACGACAGCACCCCCGAGTTCGCGGCCCTGATCGACGGGTTCGAGGCCGCCCACCCGGACATCGATGTGCAGCCGGTCGACATCCTCGCCGACGACTACTCCGAGAAGGTCACCACCATGCTGGCCGGCGGTGACCAGACCGACGTGCTCACCATGAAGAACGTCACCGACTACTCCCGCTACGCGCTGCGTGGCCAGTTGGCGTCGGTCGCCGACGAGGCGGCCGACCTCGACCAGAGCAAGTATCTCGGCCTGGAGCCGTTCGACCTCGACGGGGACTACTTCGCGCTGCCGTACCGGCAGGACTTCTGGGTGCTGTACTACAACAAGGCCATGCTCGCCGACACCGGCGCCGACCTGACCAGCCTCACCTGGGCCGAGTACGCCGACCTGGCCAAGCAGCTGACCAGCGGCAGCGGCCAGGACACCGTCTACGGCACCTACCACCACACCTGGCGCTCCATCATCCACTCGACGGCGGCGGCGCAGAGCGGCGGCGACCTCGTCGGCGGCGAGTACGGCTTCCTCAAGGACCGCTACCAGATGGTGCTCGACCTGCAGGACGCCGGTGCCACACTGCCGTGGGCGACCGCGTCGACGCAGAAGGTCCAGTACCACACGATGTTCTCCACCGGGCAGGCCGCGATGCTGCCGATGGGCACCTGGTACGCCGCCCGGTTGATCGAGGAGAAGAAGGCCGGCGACATCGACGTCGACTGGGGCATCGCCCCGCTGCCGCAGGTCACCGAGGGCGGCCCGGTCACCACCTTCGGCTCGCCGACCGCGTTCGCGGTCAACAACAAGGCCCGCAACTCCGAGGCCGCCCGGACCTTCGTCGCCTGGGCCGCCGGCCCCGAGGGCGCGGCGGCGATCGCCAGCATCGGCGTCTACCCGGCCTACTCCGACGAGACGATCACCGAGACCTACTTCGGTGTCGACGGCATGACCAACGACGAGGTCGCCCAGGCGGCGTTCCAGCCCGACGAGGTGATGCTGGAGATGCCGGTCAGCGAGAAATCCTCCGATGTGGATGTCATCCTCACCGAGGAGCACGAGCTGATCATGATCGGCGAGCGGTCCGTCGACGACGGGCTCGCCGAGATGGGCGAGCGGGTCACCTCCGAGGTCGACTGACCCGCACCATGGCGATCCACACCCCGATCGACACCGTACGCACACCGGCACCCGGCGGTCCGCCGCCGGGTCCCGGTGCGGCACGTCGGCTGCGCCGACGCAACACCCTGGCCGGCTGGAGCTTCATCCTGCCGAACTTCGTCGGCTTCGCCGCGCTCACCCTGGTGCCCGTCGTCGCCGCGCTGGCGCTGGCCTTCATGGAGTGGAACTCCTACAGCACCCCGGAATGGGTCGGGCTGGACAACTTCCGCCGGATGGTGGGCAGCGAGACCTTCTGGACCGCGCTGTACAACACCACCTACTACGCGCTCGGCCACATCCCGTTGACCCTGGTCGCCGCGCTCGGCTTCGCCGTACTGCTCAACCGGGCGCTGCGCGGCGTACGGTTCTTCCGTACCGCGTTGTTCTTCCCCTACATCACCGCGCTGGTCGCGGTGGCCGTGGTGTGGAACATGCTGTTCAACCCCGACGCCGGGCCGGTCAACCAGCTGCTGCGGGCGATCGGCGTCGACAACCCGCCGGGCTGGACCACCTCGACGACCTGGGCGATGCCGGCGGTCATCATCACCAGCGTCTGGCGGGACATGGGCTACTACATGGTGCTCTACCTGGCCGGGCTGCAGACCATCCCGGCCGAGCTGTACGAGGCGGCCCGCACCGACGGGGCGTCGGCCTGGCAGCGGTTCCGACACATCACCGTGCCGTCGCTGCGGCCCACCACCTTCTTCGTGCTGATCATGCTGACCATCTCCAGCTTCAAGGTGTTCGACCTGATCCAGGTGATGACCGAGGGCGGTCCGGGCCGCGCCACGCTGGTGCTGTCGCAGCTGATCTTCCGGGAGGGGATCACCCAGGGCCGGTTCGGCTACTCGTCGGCGATCGCCATGGTGCTGTTCGTGGTCGTCCTGGTGATCACCGTGGTCCAGTTCCAGCTGCAACGGAGGGGGGAACGATGAGCCTCGCCGTGCTGCGCCGGGCCGTCCTGCAGGTGCTGCTCACCGTCCTCGGCCTGGCCGTGCTGGTGCCGTTCGCCTGGATGCTGGTCTCCTCGGTCAAGCTGGACTCGCAGGTGCTCACCGTGCCGATCCAGTGGATTCCGCAGGAGTTCCACTTCGACAACTACGTCCGCATCTGGGACCGGATCCCGCTCGGCACCTACCTGTACAACTCGATGTTCCTCAGCGTCACCATCACCTTCCTTCAGGTGCTCACCGGCAGCTTCGCCGCGTACGGCTTCGCGAAGATCAGCTTCCCGGGCCGAGACCTGCTGTTCCTCGCCTACATCGCCACGATCGCCGTGCCGTGGCAGGCGTACATGGTGCCGCAGTACATCATCATGGAGCGGCTCGGCCTGGTGAACACCCACCTGTCGCTGATCCTGCTGCAGGCGTTCGGGGCGTTCGGCGTGTTCCTGATGCGGCAGTACTACCTGACCATCCCCGACGAGCTGACCGAGGCCGCCCGCATCGACGGCCTCAACGAGTACGGCATCTGGGCGCGGATCGTGCTGCCGTTGTCCAAGCCGGCGCTGGCCAGCCTGGCGCTGCTCACCTTCGTCAACACCTGGAACGACTACATGGGACCGTTCATCTACCTGACCAGCAACGACCTGTGGACCGTACAGATCGGGCTGCGGACCTTCATCGGGCTCTACGAGGCCGAGTACGCCATGATCATGACCGGTTCGGTGCTGTCGATCCTGCCGATCCTGCTCGTCTTCCTGTTCGGCCAGCGCTACTTCGTGCAGGGCATCGCCACGAGTGGGTTGAAATGACGGCGGCCGGGGTGCGGCAACCCGTCCGGCAACCGCTGCGGCCCTCGCTGGCCGCGCGGGTCAACGTCGGCGCGGACACCTGGTCAACGATCTGGTCACTGGTGCACCGGGTGCTGGTGGTCAACCTCGGGCTGGCCATCACCAACCTGCCGCTGCTGGTCGCGCTGGCCGTGGTCGCCCAGCCGTGGCGCTACCCGGTCTTCTTCGGGCTGCTGTCGGTCAGCATCGGGCCGGCGGTCGCCGCAGCGTTCGGCTACCTGCGGCAGGCCGAGGACGACGACCGGGCACCCGTACGTGAGTACTTCCGCGCGTACCGGCGGAACTTCGCCGCAGCGACGCGGCGCTGGGCGGCGGCGACGGTGCTGGTGGCGGTCCTGGTGACCGACATCGTCTGGCTGCACGACGCCGGCGCTGCGGCGGTGCTCGTACCGCTGCTGGTGGTGCTGACCGTGCTGGTGGCCGCCACGACGGTCCTGCTGCTGGCCCTGGTCGAGCTGGCCCCGGACCTGGGCGTGCGCGCGGCCGTCCGGGCCGCGGCCTGGACGGCGGTACGCCGGGCGCCGCTGGGCCTGCTCAGCCTGGTCGTGCTGCTGGCCGCCCTGCTGTCGGTCAACCAGGCGCCGCTGCTGGCGCTGGCGACGCTGCCCGGCTGTGCGCTGCTGGTCGTCTGGGTCAACAGCCGCGCCGCACTGTCCGATGCCCTGCCCCTTGAATCGCCTCGGACGTAATAGCGTCGAGGGCGTGCGGAGTAACGATGAGAGCTACGAGCCGCTGACGGTGGCGGGGCTGGGCGCGCTGCTCGTCGGCGCTGACGAGGCGCGACGGTGGCGGTTGGTGGCGGAGTTCCTTGAGGAGCACCGCTGGGAGCCGGCGCAGGAGCGGGCCGCTTTGCTGGAGCAGGAGCCGGCTGTCACCGGCGACGAACACTGGGACGTGTTCCTGGCCGCGTTGACGGAACACCTGGCGACCAAGGATGGTCGCGGGGCACCGGCATGGGTCGAGGCACGATCACTGCGCCGGTTCTGGTTCCCGTTCAACACCCGGGCCGCCCGGGTCGACGCCGTGGTGCACGCCCCGGCGGCGTTCCGCCGTCGCGGAGTCTACGTATCGCCGCAGGAATTGAACGTCGCGTGAGCGCCGCTGATCCGCTCCTGGACCGCGCGGCGATCGAGGACACCTTCCGGCGGCTCGGAGATCGCCTGCACTGACGACAGCACCTGTTTGGTCATACAGGTGCTCCCGGCAGGTGAATGACGGGTCACGTGTCTCCTCGTCACTGCCGAGTTTCGCTACGGGCGAGCACGATGCTGGTCCGGCTCGACGGCGAGCTGAAACGCCTTCCTCCACGGGAACGCGGCACGTCGGTCGGTGCCGGTGCCTGGTGGGTGTGGTGTCCAGTCGTCGTCCGGGCCGGAGATGACCCGGACGCCTTCGGCCCGTAGGTCGGCGATGGAGCGTTGGAAGGGTGCACGGGCGGCCAGTGCGGCGTTGACGAACGGCACGATGACGGTGGGGACACCGCGTCCGATCAGTTCGGCGGTTGAGGTGAGCGGGTAGGTGTCGGCGACGCCGCAGGCGAGCTTGTTGACTGTGTTGTACGTCGCGGGTGCGATGATCACCGCGTCCACCGGTGGCAAGGTCCGCCGGCCGCCGACGTCCGGGGTCTGGTAGGTGCTGCGTACGGGGTTGCCGGTCAGCCCGGTGACGGCGGAGGCGTCGATGAAGTCGAGTGCACTGGTGGTTGCGACGACCGTCGTCGCCCACGACTGCTCCTGTGCCGCTTCAACGAGTCGGAGAACATCGGCGGCGGGCCCAGCACCGCACACAACAATCCGGAGGTGTCCTGAGGTCACAGCCGAATCCCTGCATTGGCGGCGAACTCGGTGACGTGGCTTCGTAGGTGCCCGCGTGACAGAGCGGCGAGGTTCTCGACGATGCGGTGCACCGCCGGGCGGGCACAGATCTCCTCCGGCGCGATCCCGAAGGCGGTCCGTAGCGCTGACAGCCCCTGCTCATGACGTCCCCACTGGGCGTACGCCTGTGCGACGTCGACCAACAAGGCTGCTTTGCGTTCCTTGAGGATGATCTTGTCGATCTGTACCTGGCGAGCGTAGGTGATGGCGGTGCCGGCGTCGCCGAGGGCGAGTGCAACGTTGACCCGGTGCTGCAGCACGTTGGTAGGGCCGAAGCCGGTCCACCGGTCGTTGCCGTCGTGCCCCAGCCGGTTGGCGGCCTGAGTCGCCTCGTCCAGCATGGTGGCGGCAACGTCGCGGTCTTCGATCCTTGCAGCGGCGATCGAGCCACAGAGCAGGAGCGCGCCGTAGACGGCGAGGGCGTGTTTGGAGTCGAGCCCGGTGACGTCACTGACGGTAGTGGCGGATACCTGCGCGAAGGTGACAGCTTGTCGGGTGTGGCCGTTGCTCATCAGCGCGTGGGTCATTATCCGTGCACTGGTGCCGATCGCGAGAGGATCGCCGCTGTCGAGTCCGTATCGGGTGCTGCGCTCGGCTGCCACAAGCGCCATCGAGGTGTCGCCGTGCTTCAGCAGCAGGCTACCGACGACGTGGTAGAGGTCGGCGGCGAGTGCATCGAGTACGGAACGCTCGCTTGCCTGCTGCGATCTCGCTGCGGTGAAGGCTGGGAGGAGGGTCACGAGCCGGTCGAGGGTGCGCCCGTAGTGGCATGCCTGGTAGTCACCCTTGACCTGAGCGACCTGGGCGGCGAGGTCCTGCGCGGAGTTGGGTGAACCAGGTCCGGCAGCATCACGGCCGGGAGACAACAGCACGTCGAGCAGGTGCGCCACGGTCGGGATCGCGGCGGCGCCTTTGACAGCCGTATCGGTCAGAAAATCTCTGCGCCGCACGTTCTCATCCTGGTCAAGATCGGGATTGCCTCCGCCGTCAGTATGAGCCAGACAACCGGCGTGGAGTGCGACGAGGGCAGCTGACTGACCCGTGGGTGCACCGCTGGTGCTCGCATCGCAGAGCTGTGCGAAACGCTGACGAGCCTCCGCCGACGCTTGGGCCAGGACGGTGTCCAGCGCCGCCTGCATCTCGGCACGCAACTGGATGTCACGGCCTCGACTGCTCCACTTCGCCACGGTACGTCGCGCTGCCCCGAGATGCTCGGCGAAGTCGGTCACACTCATTCGTAGTGCCTTGCGTAGCGCGTTCGCTTCCCAACCGGTCCAGGCACTCACGGTCGTCATCTGCACGTCCTTTCGACGGGCAAGGCTCAGGTGCGTGCCGCTGATCGTAACCGTACGTAGGTTCACGGACGTGCACCGTCAGTGCACCGTGCGGACATTTCCGCTGAGGGTTCAACCGGCCAACCTGGACATGTGGCCCCGCCGCCGTGCACGCCTTTGAGCTGCGGCGGCGGGTGCCGGGCGGCGGCTCGGGGTTGACGTGGAGAGCCACCTCGGGTCGCCGCCCTTCCAACTCTCGTTGAGGGGGCAGCGTGTTCGGGAAGTGGTTTCAGCGTGCGGACGTGCCGGTGGATGTGGTTTATCCGGTGCCGGGCCGCCAGCGGTACGCCGACCGTACGGTGCCGCCGCCGGACCGTCGGCCGGCGACCCGTACCGATCGGGCGCAGCGCCGGGGTGGTAACGCCGGCCGGCACTACCTGCGATGAGGACACCCGGAACCGGCAAAGGGCCGGTGCACGAGCCGGTGCGTCCGTCGTGGTGCTGCGCGGTCTGTCCGGACGGGACGCCGTGGCCGTGTCCGCCGGGTCGGACGCAGTTGGCGGAGGCGTACGTCGGTGAGCCGCTGGCGCTGTCGATTGACGTCGGTGAGCTGCTGACCGTCGCCGCCGAGGAGGCCAGGATCACCGACCCGGCCGAGTTGTACGAACGCTTCGTGTCGTGGACCTGGATCGACGCGGGTGGCAGGCGATGAGCGTGGCCGTCGGGCGTCGGGTCGCCTTGTGGCGGGTCCGCCGGCAGATGACCCAGCAGGTGCTCGCCGACCGGATCGGCCGGTCGAAGAGCTGGGTGGAGAAGGTCGAGCGTGGTGTCCGGCGGTTGGACCGGTTCTCGTTGATCCGGCAGGTCGCCGAGGTGCTGCGGGTCGACCTGGCGGAGTTGATCGGCCCGGCCCGGCCATCGGAGCATGGCGGGGCGGTCGACGGGGTGGCGGCGGTCCGGGCGGCGCTGGCCAGCTACGAGGTGTTCACCGCCGCCGACAGCGGCCCGGCCGTGGAACGCGAGGCAACGCAGCGGGTCGAGCACGCCTGGTCGACGTACCAGCACGGCGACTATCCCCGGCTGCTGCGGATGACACCGGAGCTGCTGGACGCCGCCCGGCGGCTGCACGCCACCCGGCCTGGGCCTGGGGCGGAGTTGTTGGTGCGCGCGTACCGGATCATCGCGCTCGTGCTGGTCAAGGTCGGTGAACCTGAGCTGGCCTGGTTGGCGGCCGATCGGGCGCTTGCCGTGGCCGGCGGTGATCCGGTGCTGGCCGGGTCGGCGGCGGTGCCGCTCGGGCAGGCGCTGCGCGGGTTGGGCCAGGACCGGTTGGCGATGACGACGACGGTCGCCGCCGCCGACCGCATCGCGACGGCATCGGTCGAGTGCGGCCCGGTGTACGGGACGTTGCTGCTGCAGGCCGGGTTGGCCGCTGCCGGCTGCGGCGAAACCCGCAGCGTCGACGAGCTGCTCGGCCGGGCCGCTGACGTCGCTGGCCGAATCGGTGACGGGCTGGACTACCGTACTGCGAGCTTCGGCCCGGCGGCCGTCGAGCTGGCGCACGTCGTGGCGGCCGTGGAGTCGGGCGACGCCCGGCAGGCGGTACGCCGGCACGAGACTGCCACCCGGCAGCTGACATGGCGTGGGCTGCCGGCCGAGCATCGGGCGGCGTACCTGGTGGATGCCGCGCGGGCACACCTCGGCGTCGGTGACTTCGCGGCGGCGGGACGGTGGCTCGTCGAGGCGGACCGCGTCGCACCGGCTGAGATCCGCTGCCGGCCCTCCGCCCGTACGGTCGTGGCTGAGATTGCCCGGTGCGGGCCGGACACGGCCGGCGTCGCCCGGCTGGCGACGGCGCTCGGGCTGACGACCGGCGTTTCGTGACGAGGGAACCTGTATGACCCTCAACCCGCCAGTTCTTCGACAATGCAGGTTCCCTCGTCGGCGTCAGCCGGGTGGGCTGCGTCACCGCGTTCCTCGGCGAGGTGGAAAGCGCTGATCCATGCCTCGGTACGCGCACGTTCGGTCGCCAGCGCGGTGGAGAAGCCGGCGGAGATTTTCGACCGTGAGGTCGAGTGGGACGAGCTGGTCCGGTTCGCGCGCCTGCCGCAGGGCGGGGCCACGCTGGGAGTGGTCTCCGGTCGTCGTCGTCAGGGCAAGACGTTCCTGCTCGACGCGCTGGTACGGGCGGCTGGCGGGTTCTTGTTCACGGCTACCGAGTCGTCCGAGGCTGACGCGCTGCGCCAGTACGGTGAGGCGCTCGGTGACTATCTGGGTGAGGCGACGCCGCTGCGGTTTGCGGACTGGGACGAGGCGGTCACCCGGACGATGACACTCGCCCCTGCCGGGCCACTGCCGGTGGTGATCGACGAGTTTCCGTTCCTGGCCCGCGTCAGTCCGGCGCTGCCCTCGATCATCCAGCGGGCGCTCGACCCGGCGGGACAGCGGTCGAACACCCAGGTACGGCTGCTGTTGTGCGGTTCGGCGCTGTCGTTCATGGGCAACCTGTTGTCCGGCGCCGCGCCGCTGCGTGGACGGGCCGGCCTGGAGTTGGTGGTCCGGACTCTGGACTACCGGTCTGCGGCCCGGTTCTGGGGGATCGCCGACCCACGCACCGCCCTACAGGTCAACGCGATCGTCGGCGGCACCCCCGCCTATCGGCACGAGTTCACGCAGGACGACTCACCGGCCGGGCCGGACGATTTCGACGACTGGGTGGTGCGTGCCGTGTTGAACCCGGCCCGCCCGCTGTTCCGGGAGGCCCGCTACCTGTTGGCGGAGGAGCCGGACATCCGCGACCCCGCGTTGTACCACTCGGTGCTGGCGGCGATCGCGGACGGTCGTACCCGGCGTGGGGAGATCGCCAACTTCCTGGGTCGGCAGCCGTCCGACCTGGCCCAGCCGCTGGGTGTACTAAAGGACGTCGGCCTGGTCGTGCGGGAGACCGACGCGTTCAAGAGCAACCGGGGCGTCTACCGGATTGCCGAGCCACTGCTCGTCTTCTACCACGCCGTAATGCGGCCGGCGTGGGGCGACCTGGAGCGCTCGGGTCGGTCCCGGCAGGTCTGGCCCCGGCTGCAGCGCACGTTCCTGAGCAAGGTCGTCGGGCCGCACTTCGAAACGATCTGCCGCGAATGGGCCCGGTGGGAAGCCGATCCGGACGTTCTTGGCGGTGTTCCGACCCGGGTGGCTGCCGGTGTCGTCAACGACCCCGCCGCCCGCACGCGGCACGAGGTGGACGTGGCGGTATTCAGCCGTGACGAGCAGGGCCATGAGGAACTCCGCGCGATCGGCGAGGCCAAGTGGCAGGAGGCCGTCGGGACCGGTCACCTGCGACGCCTGGTACACATCCGTAGCCTGTTGGCCGGTCGCGACGGGGTCCGGGCCGACCGGTGCCGGCTGCTGCTGTTCAGCGGCGGCGGCTTCGCCGACGACCTTCGCGCCGTGGCGGCCACGGACCCCGGCGTCCAGCTCGTCGACCTGGATCGCTTGTACGCGGCGAACCGATCCTGAGCGAACGACGTCAGCTCGACCGTTCGGCCTGACGTAGCACCCGGAGCAGGTCCTCGACCAGGTTCTCGGCGCTGGCGCGGCCCTTTCCGTCGGCCGCCAGGTGGCCGCTGATGGACAGATCGGCGGCGCCGTGCGCCAGCGCGCGGACCAGAGCGGCGGCCCGTTCCGGGTCACCTGCGGGCAGGGCCCCGGCCGCCTGGGCCTCGGCGGTCAGCTCGACGAGTCGCCGCCAGGTGGCGCCGGCCCGCTCGTGCAGGTCGGCGGAGGCGTGCATCGACCACCCGTAGACCAGCGCGAACCGTCGCGGATGGTGCTGTGCCCAGCGTACGTAGTCGAGCAGGACGTGTCGCAGCAGCGCGGCGGCCTCGGTCCGTGGCGTCGGTGTCGCCGTCATGACCCGTTCGAGCCGGTCGAATTCCTGGATGGCGACGGCCTCCAACAGCGCCTGCTTGTCGGTGAAGTGCTTGTACGGCGCGTTGTGTGACACCCCGGCCCGACGTCCAACCTCCCGCAGGGTGACCCGCTCCGGGCCGCCCTCGTCGAGCAGTGCGGTCGCTGCGGCGACGAGGTCGTCCCGGGTGCTCATCGTCCGATCCTAGATCAGGTTGACGCTGTCAACCTGGGCGACGTAAGGTCAGGTTGACAACGTCAACCTGTCGAAGGGTTCACTCTGATGAGAACCGTCGTCATCACCGGGGCCACCACCGGCCTCGGGCTGCGCGTCGCCGGGCGGCTCGCCGCCCAGGGCTGGCACGTCGTGCTCGGTCACCGGGCAGAGAGCCGGGGAGAAGCGGCGGCCCGGCAGATCCGTCGCCGGACCCCTGCGGCGAGCCTCGAACTGCTCCGGATCGACCTGGCCGACCTGCGATCGGTCGCGGACGCGGCCGGGGAACTGCGCCGGTCCGGGCAGCGTCCGCCGCTGCATGCCATCGTCGGCAACGCCGGCGTTCAGGTCATCGACGGGGTACGCCGGTCCGCCGACGGCTACGAGCTCACCTTCGCGACCAACCACCTCGGTCATCACCTGCTCGTCACCGGACTGCTCGACGACCTGGCCGCCGGGGCCCGGATTGCGATCGTCAGCAGTGGCACCCACTGGCGGGAGAAGAGCATGGGCTTCCCGGAGCCGCGTTGGACGAGCGCCCGCGAACTCGCCGACCCGTCCGACGCCGACGCGACCCCGACGGCGGGCCGGGTCCGCTACTCCACCTCGAAGTTGGCGAACATCTACTTCGTCTACGAGCTCGCCCGCCGACTGGACGGGCGGCCGATCAGCGTCAACGCGTACGACCCGGGGCTGATGCCCGACACCAGCCTCTCCCGCGACTATCCGACGCTCGTCCGGACCGGTTTTCGGATGGCCGCCCCGCTGATCAGCGCGCTGCTGCCCGGCGCGCGCAGCTCCCGGGCCTCCGCCCGGCACCTGGCCGACCTGGTCAGCGACGCCCGGTTCGACGGCACCACCGGTGCGTACCTGGAGGGTCCGAAGGTCGCCCCGTCGTCACCCGAGTCATACGACGTCGCCCGGGCGCGGCGGCTCTGGGACGACAGCGAGCAACTGATCGACCAGGCGCTCGCCCGCCGTTGAGTCGGGTGGGGCCGGTCCGGGTCGCCTCACCAGCTGCCATGTTACGGTTGATGTTCGGGAAGTCCTGAACATTCGTGATAATGGCGTTCTTCGATGGTGGCGGTCCTCATGATGGGGCGTTCTCGGCGAGGAAGGAGATGCACGTGGATCCGGACGCCGGGCGGCGGTACGCCGAAGAGGTCGGTGTCGCCCTCGCCCAGATGGGCACCACCCCTGCGTTCGGCAAGTTGCTCGGCTGGCTGCTGATCTGCGACCCGCCGGGCCAGACCACCGCGCAACTGTGCGAGGCGGTCGGGCTGTCCAAGGCATCCGTCTCGGCCGGGATGCGGGCGCTGGAGCAGTCCGGCATGGTGCGCCGGGTGCCGACCAGCGGCCGGGGCCACGCGTACGAGATGCACCCGGACGCCTTCGCCCGGGCGATCGACCCGACCGACAAGATGCGCACCTTCATCGACCTGATGCAGCGTGGCATCGATCTCGTCGGCGACGCGGACGCCCCGGAGGCGGACCGGCTCCGGCACACCCGCGACTTCTACACCTTCATGATCGAACGGACGCCCGCGCTGATGGAGGAGTTCCGGCGCCAGACCAAACGGGACGTGTGACGGTGCGGGTCCTGATCGTCACCGTCGGGTCTCGCGGTGACGTCCAGCCGTACCTGGCGCTCGGCACCGGGCTGCGGGCGGCCGGTCACGACGTCACCCTGGCCACCTGCGCCCGATTCCGGTCCTTCGTCACCGACCACGGCCTGGCGTACGGCCACCTCGGCGACGAGATCCTGCAACTGCTCGACTCGGCGGCGGGTCGCGCCGCGATGGAGGACACCACCGGACTTCTCGGCTCGGTCAAGACCAACATCCGGCTGGCCCGGCGGGCCAACCCGATCAACCGGGGCCTGCTGGCCGATGTCTGGCAGGCGGCCCGCCAGGCCGACCCGCAGGTGATCGTCTATCACCCCAAGGCGCTGGCCGGCCCGCACGTCGCCGAGAAACTCGGCGCGCCGGCGGTGCAGGCGGTCCCCGTTCCGATGTCCGTGGCGACCGGCGACTTCCCGCTGATCGGCGCACCTGCGCTGCCGCTCGGCCGCGCGTACAACCGGCTCACCTACCGGCTCGTCGGTGCCGGCTACCGGATGTACGACGGCATGGTGAACACCTTCCGCCAGGAGACGTTGTGCCTGGCCCGACGTAGGGGTGCGGCCCTGGCCACCCGGCTGCCCGACGGGCGGCCGATCCCGGTGCTGCACGCGGTCAGCGGTCATGTGCTGCCGCGCCCGGCCGACTGGCCCGGGCACGCCCAGCTCACCGGATACTGGTTCCTCGACGATGCCACCGGCTGGCAGCCACCGGCCGAACTGGTCGACTTCCTCGACGCCGGCGACCCACCGGTGTACGTCGGCTTCGGCAGCATGGCCGGGCGGGATCCGCAGCGCCTCACCCGCGTCGTCGCCGAAGCGCTGCGCCTGGCCGGCGTACGCGGCATCGTCGCCACCGGCTGGGGCGGGCTGGACGCGGCTGGCCTGCCGGGCAACGTCCTGCCCATCACCCAGGCACCGCACGACTGGTTGTTTCCCCGGGTGTCCGCCGTGGTGCATCACGGCGGTGCCGGCACCACCGCCGCCGCGCTGCGCGCCGGCCGGCCCTCGGTGATCTGCCCGTTCATCCTGGACCAGTTCTTCTGGGGTCGGCGAGTGGCGGCGCTCGGCGCGGGCAGCGCCCCGGTTCCGCAGTCGACGATCACCGCGCAGCGGCTCGCGGCCGCGATCCGCCAGGTCAGCACCGACGTCGATGTCCGGGATGCGGCGGCCGGGTTGGGGCGGCGGCTCACGGCCGAGGACGGCGTCGCGAGCGCGGTGGCGCGGATCGAAGCCGCAGCGGCGTGACCGACCCCGAATAGTCGACGTTCACGGTCCCGAGTCGGGTTCAGGCGCACGATGAACCAGATCGCGTGCACGGCCCGGTCGCTGCGGCTCTCCAGCAGGTGCGGGCGGGACGAGTCGAACACCATGCTGTCCCCGGCGCCGAGCACGACCTCCTGGAAGCCGACCTGGCAAGGTCAGCTCACCCTCCATGATGTAGGCGTGCTCGTGGCCGGTGTGCCGCTGGACCCGGCCGGACACACTGGACTTCGCCCCCGGTGGGTAGGCGACCGCGACGGGTTGCCGGCCCCAGTTCGAGGACGGCGAGTTCATCGAGTCCCGTCGTCCCTGAGGGTTCGTGATCTGCTTCTGGCCACCACGCGTCAGGGGCGAAGGTGTGCCCGTATGCATAGCCGACTACGTCGGTGCTGATCTCCACGACGATGGTGGAGAAGCCGGGCCGGGAGGACTCCTCTAGAGGTCTACGAGATGCGGGCGATAGTGAGGCAGGTCGGCTGGAGCGGACGGACGTGAACAGCGGCAGTGCCGTGGCAACGACCTGGCAGGCATCAGTCTGGTTACCTTCGACCAGCAACAAGAGGCCGAGGCGGACGCTGTAGTAGGCGCGGCTGCGCTGGGACTTGAATCATCCATCCACAGCGGATCGCATCGCACTGGCGGCCTGCTCGGGTCGGTGAGGGGGTGTCGTGTACGGGAAGTGGTTTCAGCGTGCGGATGTGCCGGTGGATGTGGTGTATCCGGTGCCGGGTCGAGCGGCGGAGCCGCGTCGCCGCAGGTCCGGGAGGTGTACGGGACGTTGCTGCTGCAGGCCGGGTTGGCCGCCGCCGGCTGCGGTGAAACCTGCAGCGTCGACGAGCTGATCGCACAGGCTGATGAGGTCACCAGGCAGATCGGGGACGGCCCGAACTACCTGCAGGCGAGTTTCGGACCGGCCGCCGTCGACTTCAAAGCGGGGGGACGGTAGTTGGTCGAGGCGGACCGCGTCGTACCGGCTGAGATCCGCTGCCGGCCCTCCGCCCGTACCCTCGTGGCGGAGATTGCCCGGTGCGGGCCGGACACTGCCGGCGTTGCCCGGCTGGCGACGGCGACCGGGCTGACGACCGGCGCCTCACGACGAGGGAACCGCTATGCCCCTTGAACCGGCGGGTTGAGGGTCATGGCGGTTCCCTCGGTGGCGTCGGCCGCCGTGCCGAGTACGCGGATCTGGTCGCCGGGCCGGATGACGCCACCGACCACGACGCGGGCGTAGAGGCCACGCAGCCGGGCCTGGCGACCCTGCTCACTCCAGACCAGCTTGTGCGCGTCCCGCCCGTAGCGGTTGGCGAACTTCGCACACCCGTTGTGCGGTTCGGCCGTCACCTCGATGACCGCCTCGTCGCCGACCGCCAGCCGGGTGCCGGCGGGCAGTGCGTCGGTGTGCAGGTCGAGATCGGCGAAGAGCTGGTCGCCGGCCAGCCCCCAGTGCTGCGGGTCGTCGCCGGCGACCAGCCGGACGAGCCGGGAGTTCATCACGGTGAGCTGCCGATCCGGGTGCGCCGACCCGTCACTGGTCTTCGAGCTGCCGCGCTGCGCCCAGCTGTCGCCCACCAGCCCGTCGGTGATGTCGAGCGTCCCTTCGGCCAGCAGCTCCCGCTCGTCGACGGCTGGCCGGCGGACCACGAGGTCCAACCTGCCGGAGCCGCGTGGGGAGCGGGCCACCTCCGTGAGCCCGGCGGTGAGCTCGGCGGCGGGCAGGTGACGGGGCGCCGTGGTGTGCGCCGTGGGCCGGTCCATGCCCGTAGTGTGCCAGAGCTTTTTCGCGTCGTCGCCTGCTGTCTGGCCGACCGCGTTCCCGCCGACTGAAGCTTCGTGATCGGTTCTGTTTCTTTGTGACCACCTTGCGCCGCCGCGCAGGGCGGCCGGCTGCGGTTACTGGCACCACGATGCCAACCGGGACTACCTGAGGGCGCACCTGGCCCGTGCGGTGTGGTCGATTGTGATCGGACGCGATCGAGTCTGTTCATTCCTGTTATTGACTGGTGTCTTTCGATCGATTTACTGTCGCGAGACCAGCCGTGCATCGGACAGAAACATGCGGTCGGCAGAAGGAGACATTCATGGGACGTGGATCGGCCGTCGCAGCCCTGCTCGTGCTCGGGATGATCGCGCCAGCTCAACTGGTCGGTGGTACGTCTACCGCTGTGGCTGCACCTGCGGCTGCGGCGACCGTCGACATCACCGTGGACGCGAGCCTCGTCGCGGCCGACAACGTCAACGGCCTGACCTTCAAGGGCTTCGGTGTGCTGAGCGCGAACAGCACCAGCGCCGTGCTGATGGACTACAAGGCCCAGCACCCCGAGACCTACGCGCGGCTGCTGCGGGTTCTCTTCGGGGGCGACCGACCCGTCATGAGCCACGTCAAGATCGAGATGGGCAACGACCGGAACAACTCGACCGGACCCGACCCGGCCACCATGCGCCGGGAGACGGAGCCGGCGAACGTGGCCCGGCACCCGGGCTTCCAACTGGCCGCCGACGCCAGGAAGGTCAACCCCGACGTCAAGGTCAGCATCCTGCGGTGGAACGCGCCGGCGTGGGCGAACACCAACGACAAGATCTACACCTGGTACAAGAACACCATCCTGGCGGCCTACCGCGAGTACGGCTTCATGGTCGACTACGTCAACCCCGGGGTGAACGAGCACACGGCCGATCTCACCTGGACCAAGCAGTACGCGAACCAGGTGCGCAGCGACACCACCGGCTACGTCAGCGACGATCCCGCACTGGCCGGCTTCCGTCCCGGCGAGGCGCAGCTCTACCACCAGATCCAGGTCGTCATCTCCGACGAGGTCGGCATCGGCAGCTTCGGCGGCGCGATGGTCGGCGACGCCGAGCTGCGCGACGCAGTCGCGGTGGCCGGCTACCACTACAACACGAACGACGACGGTCAGCAGAACTTCACCCGGCTTGCCGAGCAGTTCGACAAGGAAATCTGGAACAGCGAAGCGCAGGCCACCTTCAGCAACTCGTCCTTCCGACAGAACAACAACACGGCAGACCCGACCGTGCCGGGCACCGGCATCGGCGGCACGGGCAGCGCGCTGGAGATGGCCAACACCATCGTCAAGGGCTTCGTGATGTCGCGGCGGACGCACTTCGTCTACCAACCCGCCATCGGCTCGTTCTTCGAAGGCGGTCAGTACTCCTTCAAGGAGCTCGTGTCCGCCCGCGACCCGTGGTCAGGGTGGATTCACTACGACGCGGGACTCGCCGTGCTGCAGCACTTCACCAGCTTCGCGCAGACCGGTTGGGAGAACGACTCCAACACCGCCGGGGTCTGGCGGGCTGTCCCGCAGGCCAGCGCCTCCACCGCCACCGGCACCAACCCGGTCGTCGGGCGCAACGGTCAGCCCAACTACCTCACCATGGCCGCGCCGGACCGGTCGGACTTCTCGACCGTGATCGTCAACGACTCCGAGTACGCACGGACCTATGAGATCACGCCGGTCGGCTTCGATCTAGGGGTCGACCCGAAACTCGCCGTCTGGCAGACCCGGGCTACCGGCGGCGGCGAGGCGTTCGACGCCAACTACAAGCGCCACGTCGCCGATGCGGTACCCGGCGTCACCGGCGGCTACCAGGTCAGCGTCGAACCATACTCCATCGTCACCGTCACCTCGCTCGACGTCACCGCAGATCCGGAGTGGGCCACGCCGCTTCCGGTCGAGGGCGAGCGCACGGTGCTCGACGCCGACCCGGAGCACGGCGTGCTGTGGGCCGACGACTTCGACTACGTCGGCCGGACCGTGCCGGTGATCGGTCCGGGTGGCGTCGTCACGAGCCAGACCGAGAGCTTCATCGACTCCCGTGGCGGCGACACGGGCGCCATCCCGCTGTACACCTGGGACCGGAACGGTGCCTTCGAGACGGTGCGGACCGGCGACGGGAACAACGTGCTGCGCCAGCAGATCGACCGGGCGACGACCGGTGTCGGCGGTGCCTGGAACAGCGCCGATCCCGTCACCGGCGTCGGTGATCTGCGCTGGACCAACTACCAGGCGGGCGTCGACGTGCGGTTCGACCGGGGCCCGGCGTCGGACAACTACGCGGCCATCGGCGCGCGTTCGACCGGCGGCGGCAGCTCACACAGTCTGAGCGGCACACCCTATGCGTTGCTGCTGGCCTCCGACGGGACCTGGCAGTTCCGCCGTACCGGTAGGACGATCTCCGGCGGGACCGTCGCCGGATTCGACGCCACCGCCTGGCACCGGTTGGCGATCCGGGTCGCCGGTCACCAGATCACCGGCTTCGTCAACGGCGACCAGGTGTTCAGCTGGACCGACGACCTGCCGTACCTGTCCGGTCGCGTCGACCTCGCCAGCGGCTTCCACCACACCCGGTTCGACAACCTGACGATCGAGCGGGTGCCGGGCTACCTGCCGTACTACCGCGAACTCCTCGACAACCTGGAGATGAACGACCTGGCCGACCCGCCGGCCGCCCGGCTCGCCTACAGCGGAGACTGGCGGCACGCCAACGGCGGCAGCATGTACGAGTATCATCGCTCGTCGTCGACCAGTCGGGGGCCCGGTGCCTCCCTCGCGTACACGTTCACCGGTTCCGGGATCGACGTCATGGGAGTCAACGACGGCAGCGCCCGGCTCGACGTGCGGGTCGACGGCGAACTCGTCGCGACGAACCTGCCGACCAGGTCCGTCACCAACTTCCAGCAGACCGTGGCCGTGCGAGGACTGCCGTGGGGTCGGCACACTGTGACCTTTGAGGTGATCGCCGGGACGCTGGTGGTCGACTCGGTCGGTGTCCTGGGGACGCCGGCAACCGAGCCGGCGTCGAGCGATGCTGTCAGCCAGGCGTTGGCGGTAGCCTCGCGGATCGAGCGGACCGAGGACTTCACCGACCGGGACTGGGCGCTGCTGCAGTCCACCATCGCGATGGCCGGTCGTGCGGTGGCTGACCCGGCGGGTTATCGGCTCGACGGGGAGGGCGCCCGGCAGATCGTCTCCCGGCTTCAGGCGGCCAGCTACCCGCTGGCCAATCGGGTGGCCGCGCTGCCGCAGGTCTGGCGGGCGACCTTCCTCGGCCAGGCGCCGGGCGACCTGCCGGCGACGCTGCCCGCCGCGCTCACCGACGGCACCACCCGGGATCTCGCGGTGACCTGGGATCTCGACGGACTCGACGTCAGCCAGGCGTGGACGACGGTCGCCGTCCGGGGCAGCCACGGTGGTGCCACCACGACCGCCTGGGTCGAGGTCGTGCCGCCAGGGCTGAGGTACTTCGCGGACGTCAACGGGACCGCAACCGGCACCCTGGGCTACAACTCGCCGGCCCACGCGGCGGTCGCCGAACTGCTGGGCGACGATCTGCGCAACGGCGCACCCGACCAGGTCCTCGAAGGCGATGCGACCTGGGGCCTCGGGGCGTACAACGCCGCCGGCGACCGTGACATCCGGTACAAGGGGATCGTCGCTGGTGACTACAGCAAGACGACCACCACGGGGGTGTACACGGCCAACCAGGTGGGGGCGATCCTCAGCTACACCTTCACCCTGCCGGCGGGTCGCCACACGATCGTGGCGGGCAGCCACTCCTGGTGGCCCGGCAACAGTCGCGGCTACGACGTGTTCCTGGACTATGACGGTGCTGCGCACCAGGTCGGAGCGCAGGTCACCCTCGACACCGCCACGCCGTCGAGGGTGTTGAGCTACGACATCGACCTGGCCGCGGCCGGACCGGTGACCATCCGGCTGCGGGCGACCAACAACCAGTCGCCGATGCTGTCGTGGGCCGCTGCGGTCGAGGGGGTCTACTCCGTGTCGTACGACGTCAACGGCGGCATCGGCACGGCACCCGAGGCGCGCAATGGTTTGTTGCGGACCGATGCTGGTCTGGACGCGCCGGGCACCGGTCTGCGCAGGCCCGCGTTCGAGTTCGCCGGTTGGAACACTGCCGCCGACGGCAGCGGCACCACGGTGACCGCCGCGACCGAGGTGTCGGCCCTGGCCCAAACCGCGGCGACGCTGTACGCCCATTGGACGCCGGTGGTACCCACCTGGGAGCCGTCGCAGGTTTACACCGAGGGTGATCTCGTGTACCACGCCGGCCGTGCGTACCAGGCCCAGTGGTGGACGAGGAACCAGGTACCGGGTGCCACGCAGCGGGGTGCCTGGGCCGAGCTCGGTGCCTACCAGCACTGCGGCAGCGATTTCTACCCGGAGTGGACGTCGTCGTGGATCTACACCGGCGGCGAGACCGTCGAGCATGACGGGCAGCTGTGGACCGCACAGTGGTGGACGCGGGACCAGCAACCTGCCGCCTCCGGGTGGGGCCCCTGGAAACGGGTTGGTGCCTGCTGATCCCGCTCCGCCCGCCCGTCCCGCGCCGATCATGTCTGCCGGCCCCGGCCAGCTCGTCGACGGCCGGTGTGAGCGCGGTCCGGGCGCGGCGCAGCACCGTACGGTCGTCGAGGGCGATCGCGGCCTGTGCGGTGAGGCACCACAACGCCTCGGCCAACGGGTCGCGCGCTGGGTCCGGGGTCTGCCGCAGCGCCGTCGCCGCGTCGGCCGGCCGGTCCCGCGTCAGCAGCAGGACCGGGCGCGCCCAGGGCCGGTAGCGACCCCAGCCGGTGTCGTCGTCGAAGCGGATCGCCTCGCCGTGCCAGACCAGCAGGCACAGCAGCGCCAGTGGGAGCAGATCCCGTTCACTCTATCGATGTTGCCAGTAGGTGGATCTGTTCGGCAAACGCGAGTATTCGCAGATGCCGGAGACGAGGTGAGGACGCCCTGGAATTGATCTTCGAATTCGGCGTCCCCTTCGTGAAGAATACTCTGATGGTCCAGGTCTCACCGCCGTTGTCGCGCGACCCGTCACGTCGCGCGTCACGCACTTCACCGTAACGGCGGGTTTGAGCGGGCGGTCCTGGGGCAGATCAACCGACTGGACACCGTACGCGAGTGAGAGGAGCCGCAGATGGCGACGACACTGCAGGGCAAACGGGTCGCCTTTCTGGCCGCCGACGGGGTGGAGGAGGTCGAGTACACCCAGCCACGCGAAGCGGTCGAGGCGGCCGGTGCCGCCGTCGAACTGGTGTCGGTCCAGCCGGGCGAGATCCGGGCCTTCAACCACCTGGACAAGTCCCGGACGTACCCGGTGGACCTCACCGCGGACAAGGCGGATCCGGATGCCTACGACGCGTTGGTGCTGCCCGGCGGGGTGGCGAACCCGGACCTTCTGCGTACCGACCCGGACGCGGTCGGCTTCGTCCGGGCGTTCTTCACCGCAGGCAAGCCGGTCGGGGCGATCTGCCATGCGCCGTGGACGATGATCGAGGCCGGGGTGGTGCGGGGCCGCACCATCACCTCCTGGCCGAGTCTGCGTACCGACCTGACCAACGCCGGGGCGACCTGGGTGGACACCGAATGCCAGGTGGACAACGGTCTGGTCACCAGTCGCAAACCGGACGACCTGCCAGCGTTCAGCGCCAAGCTCGTCGAGGAGATCGCCGAAGGTGGGCACTGAGCCTCCTCGGTGGCCATCAATGACCGACGGCAGCCGGTACGGGCGCGTCGTTGAGCCCGTACCGGCTGCCGGTCCGCCGCCGTGAGCCCGGCGGCGCGTCGGTGACCCGCGACGACCGCGGGGGTGGCGTCAGCGCCGGTCCACCGCGCCGGCGGGGGACAGGTGCCGGGCGTACGCCTCGGTGGTGAAGAACGCCGGCAGGTCCTCGCCGAGCGCCGTCTCCTCGACGATCCGGGCCGCCGCCTCGGCGCGGTCGCGGTCCGGACCGTCCCGCCCGTCGACCAGCGCAACCAGCTCCCCGGCCAGGACCGACCGGACTAGGTCCTCGGTGACGCATCCACCGTCGGCCAACGGGGTGCCGTGGTGCAGCCACTGCCAGACCTGACAGCGGGCGATCTCGGCGGTCGCCGCGTCCTCCATCAGGTTCCACAGGGCCACTGCGCCGGCACCGCCCAGCCAGGCATCGACGTACCGCAGCGCCACCGCGACGTTGGCGCGGACCCCGGCCGCCGTCACCTGGCCGGGCGTCTTGTCCACGGCCAGCAGGTCGGTCGCGGTCACCGCCACCTCCTCGCGCAACCGGTCGACCTGGTGCGGACGGTCGCCGAGCACCGCGTCGAAGACCTCCCGGCAGGTCGGCACCAGGCCCGGGTGGGCCACCCAGGAGCCGTCGAAGCCGTCGCCGGCCTCGCGTTGCTTGTCCGCCCGCACCTTGCCCAGCGCGGCCTCGTTGACCTGCGGGTCCCGGCTGGGGATGAAGGCGGCCATCCCGCCGACGGCATGCGCGCCGCGTCGGTGACAGGTCCGCACCAGCAGTTCGGTGTACGCCCGCATGAACGGCACCGTCATGGTCACCTCGGCGCGGTCCGGCAGCACGAAGTCCGGCCACTGCCCGAAGTTCTTGATGATGCTGAAGATGTAGTCCCACCGGCCGGCGTTCAACCCGGCCGAGTGCTCCCGCAGCTCGTACAGGATCTCCTCCATCTCGAACGCGGCGGTGATCGTCTCGATCAGCGTGGTCGCCCGGATGGTGCCCTGCGGCAGGCCGAGCCGGCGCTGGGCGAGGACGAACACGTCGTTCCACAGCCGCGCCTCGCGGTGGCTCTCCAACTTCGGCAGGTAGAAGTACGGCCCGGCGCCGGCGTCGAGCTGCCGGTGGGCGCAGTGGAAGAAGTACAGCCCGAAGTCGACCAGGCTTGCCGAGATCGGCCGCCCGTCCACCACGATGCCCTTCTCCACCAGGTGCCAGCCGCGTGGACGGACCACGATCGTGGCCGGCTCCTCGCCGAGGGCGTACCGCTTGCCGCGCTCGTCGGTGAAGTCGATCCGCCGGTCGAGGGCGTCCATCAGGTTCAGCTGCCCACCGATCACGTTGCGCCAGGTCGGGCTGGTGGCGTCCTCGAAGTCGGCCAGCCACACCTTCGCGCCCGAGTTCAGCGCGTTGACGGTCATCTTCCGGTCGGTCGGTCCGGTGATCTCCACCCGCCGGTCGACCAGCCCGGGTGCGGGCGGGGCGACCCGCCAGGTCGGGTCGGTGCGGATGTGTTCGGTCTCCGGCAGGAAGTCGGGCAGCTGGCCGGAGGCGTACCGGGCCCGCCGGGCGCGGCGGGTGTCCAGCAGCGCCACCCGCCGGGCGGCGAACTCGCCGTCCAGGGCGATCAGGAACTCCAGCGCCTCGGCGGAGAGCACCTCGTCGAACCGGTCGGCCATCGGACCGAGAATCTCGTACCTCACGCGAACTGCTCCTCCTCGGTCGAGCCGCGCAGCGCGGTGGTCTCGCCGGCCGGGTTGAGCACCGTCGAGATCAGGTCGAAGTAGCCGGTACCCACTTCCCGCTGGTGTTTCACCGCCGTGTAGCCGGCCGGTTCGGCGGCGAACTCGCGCTCCTGCAGCGACACGTACGCGCTCATCCCGTCACTGGCGTAGCCGCGCGCCAGGTCGAACATCGAGTAGTTCAGCGCGTGGAAGCCGGCCAGGGTGATGAACTGGAACTTGTACCCCATGTGGCCCAGCTCCCGCTGGAACTTGCCGATGGTCGCGTCGTCGAGGTGCTTGCGCCAGTTGAACGACGGCGAGCAGTTGTACGCCAGCAGCTGGTCCGGGTACTCGCGCTTGATCGCCTCGGCGTACCGGCGGGCGACCTCCAGGTCCGGGGTGCTGGTCTCCATCCACAGCAGGTCGGCGTGCGGCGCGTAGGCCAGGCCTCGGGCGATGCACGGTTCGATACCGTTGCGCACCCGGTAGAAGCCTTCGGCGGTGCGCTCGCCGGTGACGAACGGCCGGTCCCGCTCGTCGATATCGGTGGTGAGCAGGGTGGCGGCCTGCGCGTCGGTGCGGGCGATGACCACGCTCGGCACGCCGGCCACGTCGGCGGCCAGCCGGGCGGCTTCGAGGGTACGGATGTGCGCGCCGGTCGGGATCAGCACCTTGCCGCCCAGGTGGCCGCACTTCTTCTCGGCGGCCAGCTGGTCCTCCCAGTGCACCCCGGCCGCGCCGGCCGCGATCATCGCGGTCATCAGCTCGTACGCGTTGAGCACGCCGCCGAAGCCGGCCTCGGCGTCGGCGACGATCGGGGCCAGCCAGTCGGTCGCCGGGCCGTCCCCGCCGCCCGGCCCGGCACTGTCGGGTCCGGCGCCGTCCGCACCGCTCTCGGCGGTGCTGATCTGCGCTGCCCGTAGCAGCGCGTTGTTGATCCGGCGGACCACCGCCGGCACCGAGTTCGCCGGGTAGAGGCTCTGGTCGGGGTAGGTGTGCCCGGCAAGGTTGGCGTCGGCGGCCACCTGCCAGCCGGACAGGTAGATCGCCTTCAGCCCGGCCCGGACCATCTGCACCGCCTGGTTGCCGGTGAGCGCGCCGAGGGCGTGGACGTGGTCCTCGCTGTGCAGCAGCTGCCACAGCCGCCGGGCGCCGTGCCGGGCCAGGGTGTGCTCCTCGGTGATGGCGCCGCGCAGCCGCACCACGTCGGCGGGGCGGTAGCTGCGCCGCACCCCGTGCCAGCGCGGGTCGGTGTCCCATTCGTGTCGCAACTGATCCACTGCGCTCTGCACGGTCTCCACTGCGGTGTGCATCGTCGTCTCCTTCGGGTGGCGTGCGACCAACGGTCACACGACGCCGGCGACTGGTCGAGAGACGGAAGTAGCCAATTACTGAAAAGTCGTCGGCCCATTTTGCCAACTTGCAAAAGCATCTCTTCGCAGCCCTGCTAATGCTGGCCGGGCGCGTGTTAACGTTGGCGGATCGCAGCCGGGACGAGCGTGGAGGTGAGGGCGATCGCCAAGACCTTCGCCGGTGCCAGACTGCGCCGGATGCGTGAGGACCGGGGAATCAGTCAGACCGAGTTGGCCCGGCAGCTCAACATTTCAGCGAGCTATCTCAACCAGATCGAGCACGATTCCCGGCCGTTGACCGTCGCGGTGCTGATGCGGATCACCGAGGTCTTCGGCGTCGACCCGACCAGCTTCGCCCCGCACGACACCCCGCGACTCGTCGCCGGGCTGCGCGAGGCGCTCGGCTCCCGCACTGGCATCGGCGACCTGACCGAGTTCGCCTCCCGGCTGCCCGAGGTGGCCGAGGCGGTGCTCGACCTGCACCGTCGTTACCAGCAGGCCGACGAGCAGCTCTCCGAGCTCGTCGGTGACCGGGAGCGGGTTGGCCACAGCCCGCACGACCAGGTCACCGAGTTTTTCTACCGGCGGCAGAACTACGTCCCGGCGGTCGACGAGGCCGCCGAGCGGCTGTCCGATCAGATCGGCATCCGCCGGGGCGAGGCGCGGGCGGCGCTGCGGGACCGGCTGGCGCAGCGACACGGCGTACGGATCTCCCGCGACGACGCCGACTCCCTCGGCGGCGAGCTGCACCGCTACCGGCCGCAGACCCGCACCCTGCACCTGTCCACCTCGCTGCGACCCGGACAGGAGGCGATCCGGATGGCCGCGCAGATCGCCCTGCTGGAGTACGCCGACGTGATCGACGAGATCATCGAGGAGGAGAGGTTCGATGACGTCCAGACCCAGATCCTCACCCGGGTCGGCCTGGCGAACTACTTCGCCGCCGCGCTGATCCTGCCGTACGAGCGGTTCCTCACCGCCGCCGAGACCCGTCGCTACGACATCGACCTGCTCGCCGAGCACTTCGCGATGGGCTGGGAAACGGTCTGCCACCGGCTGAGCACCCTGCAACGGCCCCGCTCGCGCGGGGTACCGTTCTCGTTCGTCCGGGTCGACCGGGCCGGCAACATGTCCAAGCGCCAGTCGGCGACCGGGTTCCCGTTCTCCCGTACCGGCGGCACCTGCCCACTGTGGAACGTCTACGAGGCGTTCGGCTCGCCGGGCCGGGTGGTCACCCAGGTCGCCGCGATGCCGGACGGCCAGCGCTACCTGTGGATCGCCCGGACCGTCATCCGCCACCACGGCGGCTACGGTCAACCCGGCAAGGTGTACGCGATCGGACTCGGCTGCGAGACCCGTCATGCCGGTCGGCTGGTCTACTCGGCCGGGATGGACCTGCACGCCGCCGACGCCGCCACCCCGATCGGCCCCGGCTGCAAGACCTGCGAACGGATGACCTGCCCGCAGCGGGCCGCCCCGCCGATCAGCCGGCGGCTCGACGTCGACGAGAACCGCAGCACCTTCATTCCGTACCCGCTGCGGGACTGACCCGTACCGCCGGGGGACCGGACGGCGTGACCGCGCCGTCCGGTCCCGCAGCGGACACGGCGCAGATTCAGGAGACCCCGATCCGCTGCCACTGCTGGTTGCCGCCGGTGCCGCAGGTGTACTGGATCACCCGGGCGCTGTCGGCGGTGGAGTACCCGGCGACGTCGAGACACTTGCCGCTGTGCCGGGCCACGATCCGCTGGTAGCCGGAGCCCGCGTCGACCAGTTGCCACTGCTGGTCGGTGCGGCCCGGCTGGCAGGCGTACTGGGCGACGGCGGCGTGGTCGGCGGTGGAGCCGTTCGACACCGTCAGGCAGCGGTCGCTGTGTCGGGCCACCAGCTGGTGGTAGCCGGTACCCAGGTCACGTAGTAGCCAGTGCTGGTTGCCGCCGTTGTGGCAGCCGTACTGGGCGACGCCGGCGCCGTCCGTAGTGGACTCGTTGAGCACGTCGAGGCACTTGCCGCTGTGCCGGGCCCGCAGCGTCTCGTAGGCGTACCCGCCGCCGACGCCGGTGACCTGCCCGGTCGCGGTGTCGATACTGATCTGTGGATGCCAGGCCATGCTCAGCGACGTGTTCGACGGGAAGGTCAGCGGTAGCCAGACGTAGCGGGACTCGTTGACCCGGCCGCCCCAGGCGCTGGCCCAGCGGTCACCGAGGTACAGGTACGAGGTGGTGGCGGTGCCCTGCACCGGCAGGACGTAGGCCGGCTGCGAGCCGTAGGTGATGCTGTCACCGAACGTGGTCGGGGCGGTCCAGGTGCCGGTGATGCTGTAGGCGGTGGCGTACCGGGCCTGGTTGGGCTGCCAGCCGGTGGCGCCGGAGGTGACCAGGAAGTAGACGCCGTTACGTTTGAACATGGCCGGCGCCTCCCGGTAGTTGCCCGGCCACAGGGTCTGCACCAGGGCGGCGACGCCGGTGTAGTCGGGGGTCAGCCGGTAGATGTTCAGGTCCGCGTTGACCCGGGTCGAGGAGATCAGGTACGCGGTGCCGTCGTCGTCGCGGAACACGGTCATGTCCCGCGAGTCGTACCCGAGCGGCCGGAAACTGCCCAGGTACGTGTAGTCGCCGTCGACGGTGTCGGAGGTGGCCACCGCCACCCGGGCCTGGCCGTAGTCGACGCCGTTCTCCCAGTGCATCCAGAGCACGTACTTGCCGGTGGCCGGGTTGTAGAGGATCTTGGGGCGCTCGATGTTGGCGACGGCGAGCTCCGGGCTGCTGGACTGTCGCAGCACGTGGTTGCGCAACTCCCAGGTGCGCAGGTCGGTTGACCGGTAGACGGAGACGTACCGGAAGGTGTGGTCGTCGTGGCGGTTCTCACCGAACCAGTAGTAGTACCCGCCCACCTTGATCATGCCGCCGCCGTGGGCGTGGACGCCGGCGCCGGTGGTGTCGGTGAACTGGGTGGCATTGGTGACGGTGACCGGTGCGGCGGCGGCCGGTGCGGCGGCGAGCGCGAGCGCGGCGACCAGCATGAGCGGGACGGACAGGGCGGCGCAGGCGGTGCGGACCAGGCGCCGCCGCCAACGGCGGGGGTGTTCCCCGGGGCGGGGTGCGGCAGGCATCGGCTGCCTCCTTCGGGGTGGCCGGATGTGGCGTCGCGGACGTACGGCACCACGTGTGTCGATCCAGACTAGGCGTAAAAGCGATATGAATCGATGGCATGGCTCGCCGGTCACCTGTGGATCGTCGTACCGTCGTACCGAGCACTGAGCACCGACACACTGGATACTCGACACTCTGTTGTCGACCCCGACCCCGACCCCGACCCCGACCCCGACAGGAGCACCCGGTGTCCGACGTCCCGAAGACCGCGACCACGGCCGAGCCACTGCACCCGCTGCTCGCCGACCGGTGGAGCCCGCGCGCCTTCGATCCCGAGCACCGGCTCACCGACCGGCAGCTGACCGCGCTGCTGGAAGCCGCCCGCTGGGCGCCCAGCTGCGGAAACAGCCAACCCTGGCGGTTCGGCGTGGTCCGCCGTGGCGATGCCGGCCACGCCAGCCTGCTCGACGCGCTCGACCCGGGAAACCGGGTCTGGGCGCATGCCGCCGCCGCGTTGATCGTGGTGGCCGCGCAGACCGTCGCCGACAGCGGCGCGACCCGCCCGTGGGCCGCCTACGACACCGGGCAGGCGGTCGCGCACCTGTCGATCCAGGCCCAGCACGAAGGGCTCGCCGTGCACCAGCTCGGCGGCTTCGACGCCGAACGGGTCGCGGCGCTGCTGCCCACGGCGGCGCTCAACCCGCTGGTCGTCGTCGCCGTCGGCCGCCGGGCGGCCACCATCGAGCTCGACGAGCCGCTCGCCACGAGGGAGCGCGCCGCCCGGCACCGGCTGCCCGTCGCCGACCTGCTGCTGTCGGTACGCCCGGCGTCGGTGCCCGACCCGGCGTAGCCGTCACCCCGGTTGACCTGGGTGGCTAGCATTTCGCGGGACCGGTGCGCCGAGCTGGCCGAGCCGGGCGCCGACTGAGATCTGCGGAAGGGGAACCGTGTCACGGGTCCAACAAGGTATACGCAACGCCGCCTACGCGATAGCTGAAGGTAACGATCCTCGCCAGATGGCCATGGCCGAGCTGCGCCGCCGTGGCGGTGCCGTGACCGGTGGGGCCGGTGGGGCTGGCGGCGGTCAGCCGGTCGAGGACGGGATGGACCCGGTCGACTTCCCGGCGGCCCGCGACCTCGGGGGCAGCATCGACACCGTCATGGAGCAGCGCCGGGTGCCGCTGGACGACGCGGGTGAGGTGCTCAACCGCAGTGAGCAGCGGCGCGGCGAGGGCGGGGCGGCGCACGTCATCTGCCCGATGGTGATTCCGCGCGGTCGTTCGCTGCTCACCATGCTGCCGGTGTCGCTGCTGCTGGTGCTCGGCGTACTCGGCTCCGCGGTGGTCGCGGTCGCCGGCGGCAACCTGTTACTCAACCCGCTGTTCGGTATCCACTACTGGGTGCTGTCGCTGTTCGCCGTCGGCTTCGTCTGGTGGCGCCAGGGCATGGTGATGGTGCCGGACGGCTGCGCCGCGCTGATCACCCGGTTCGGCAAGCTGGAGCAGGTCGTCGGCCCCGGCCGGGTGATCCTGCTGAACCCGTGGAAGCGGGTGTCGTACATCGTCAACACCACCCGCGAATACCCGTTCAACGCGCCGGTGCGCGAGGCCCCGACCAAGGGCGGCGTGAAGGCGTCCATCGACCTGTTCATCCAGTTCCGGATCAGTGACCCGGTGGAGTTCGTCTACACCCTCGGTGCGGTCCGCGGCTTCGAGGAGAAGCTCAGCAACGCGGTCAGCGAAACCATCCGCAGCCTGATCTACGAACAGCAGGCCGCCGACATCTACAACATGGTCGGCGAGGACACCGGCCGCCTGCTGGAGCAACTCAACCAGCAGTTCCTCCCGGCGGTCGAGCTGACCAACGCCAACATCACCCACGCCGAGCCGTCCGACCGGGAGTACCGGATGGACCTCGCCGCGCCCGAGATGGTGCGGGTCGCCAAGGACGCCTACACCCACCAGTACGCGTTGCAGCTGCGCAAGGAGCAGGACGAGGGCGACCTGACCAAGGAGCTGGCCACCCTGCACGAAACCCTGTCCGGCATCCAGGCCGAGATCGCCCAGTACCAGGCGCAGATGGACACCGCGGTCGAGCGGGAGACCAACCGCGCCGAGGCGCTCGCCCGCCAGCGGTACGTGCTGGCCGAGTCCGAGGCACGGGCCAACGCCGCCCTGCTGGAGGCGCAGGCCCTGGACATCCGGGCGGTCACCGCCGCCGAAGCACCGGAGATCCTCGACTACCGCTACCAGCGGGAGGTGCTCGACACCCTGGAGGAGGTCGCCGACCACCTGCCCCGGCTGGTGCGCATCGGCGGCTCCACCGACCCGGACGGCGCGGTGGGCGTGGACCTGCTGAAACTGGCCCGCGAACTGGTCGGCGAACGAGGTGCCGAACTGTTCAGCGAGACCGACATGGCCACGATGCGCACCCGGCTGACCGAGGTCGCCGCCCGGATCGCCGAACGCGAGCCGGAGATCGCCGCACTGCGCGAGGCCGACCAACCGACCGTTCCGGGCACCGACGCCGGCGTTTCCCTGGCCCCCGGTGCGCCGGAGCCGACCGACGACGAGACGGAGGCACAGCGGTGATGAGCAAACTCAGCGGCGGCAGGTCGGTCATCTCCGAGGCGGTGGCACCGTGGAGCGAGCTCGCCCAGCTGCTGCGCGGCGGTGACGCGGGCAGCCTCGTACCGGTGGTGATCCCCAAGCACCGGCGCCGGCTCGGCTGGATGGTGCCGCTCTGGCTCGGTCTGCTCGCCCTGCTGTCCGGCGTGATGTTCACCCTGAACGGGGCCGACGGGCTGGTCGGCGCCGCGTACGGCGCCCTCGCCACAGCCAGCTATCTCGCTGGCGTGGCGCTGCTGCTGCTCGGCGCGCTCTGGTGGTGGCGGTCGTCCATCGTGGAGATTGAACAGGGCACTCATGGGGTGCTGACCCGCTACGGTGCGGTCGTGCGCACCCTGGAACCGGGCCGGCACTACCTGTGGCATCCCTGGTCTCGGGTCGACTTCGTCGTCGACGTGGCCACCGAGATTCCGTACTCGGCGCCGGTGATGGCCTGCCCGACCCGGGAGAACGTGCCGCTGCGCTCGATCGAGTTCTTCATGAAGCTGCGGATCACCGACGCGGTGCTGTTCGTCCGGGCCATCGGCGCCGGCAACTTCGACCTGGTGCTGTCCAGCGCCGTGCAGGACGCCATCCGGCAGCGGGCCCGCCAGGTGCAGACCGAACGGGCGTACGACCTGCGTGGCTCCGACGTCGCCGACATGCAGGAGCTGCTCAACCGGCAGCTGTCCCGCTACGGCGTGCGGATCACCGGCTGCAACATCCCCGACGTGCAGCTGCCCACCCAGTACCAGCAGCACCTGGCCACCCGGGAGCGGGTCGCCAAGGAGCACGCCGCGTACGAGCAGGAGTGGGGGCTGACCCGCAAGCGGCGCATCGACAGCCTGCAGATGGACATCGAGCGGGCCAAGAAGGTGCGTGACGCCCGGTTCGTCGAGGTCAAGGCGGCCCTGAACAAGGCCCGTGAGCAGGTCGCGCAGCTGTTGGAGGAGCAGGAGACCAACGCGCAGCGGGTCCGGTTCGAGATCGAGACCCGGGGCCGCAGTGGGCTGATCGCCGCCGAGAACGAGGCCAAGGCGCAACGCCGGCTGGCCCAGGCGTACCGGGACAACCGGGCGGTCCTGCAGTACGAGCTGGCGCTGCGCCGGCTGGAGGTGGGCGCTGCGCTCGCCGGCAAGGCCCCGCAGCCGGTGGTGGTACGCACCGACGGTACCGGCGGCGGGGACGTCTCGGCACTGTCCACCCTGCTCACCGCGCAGTTGCTGCCGCGTACCGTTGCGTTGCCGGCCCGCGGCGCCGCCGCGAGCGCAGACGACGCCGACTGACAGACCCGATCGACTCGCGATCGGCGTGACCGGGCGGTCGGACCGGAAACGGTCCGCCCGCCCGGTGGCTCGGGATCAGGCGAGGGCGGCGCTGATGTTCTCCGCGTTGGTGCGGAACACCGTCAGCAGGTCCAGGTCGTCACCGGGGTAATTGATGATGTCGACCCTGGCGGCCCCTTCGACGTCTGGGTTGGCTCCGGGCAGGTGCGCGTTGGCCAGCACCACGGTCGGCTCTGCCGCAGTCAGTTCGGCCAGTTGGCTCGCGGTGACCGGCTGCGGGCCGTAGGTACCGGCGACCTGCAGACCGGCGAACTCCGCCCAGTACGCGATGAACAGCTGGGCCACCGCCGTTCCCGGCTCCGGCGCGGCCGTCTTGACCTGCTCGGACAGCTCCGCGTAGGTGCTGTCGAACTCGGCGAGCCAGGCGGTGGCCGCGTCGGCGGTGCCGAACAGCGCACCGAGCCGGTTCACTTCGGCGGTGATCGCAGCGGGAGTGTTCTCCAACTGTACGGCGATCAGCTCCGCGTCGCCGCCGGCAGCTTCGGTCAGCCGGTCGGCGAATCCGTCGAACTCGGCATACAGCACGTAGTCGGCGTCGGCGACGGCGGCCAGGTCACTGGGCTTCGGGTCGTAGTCCGGCGGATGCTGCACGTTGGCCGGGGCGATCACCGTGATGTCGGCGACCCCGGCGGCCCTGGCCAGCGCGCCGACCCAGGTGGTGGAGGCGACGATCGCCGGCCCGCCGGCCGGGGGGCCGTCGGCGTCCGGCGCGGTCTGGCCGGCGTCAGTGCTGCCACACCCGGTCGCCGACAGGGCGAGTGTGGTCGTCGCGGTCAACGCGACGACGGTTCGTGACCAGCGCATGCAGTGCTCCTTCAGGGATGAGATAGGTGAGCAGGGTCAGGGTGCCGGCCACCAGGACCAGGACGGGGCCGGGTGGCTGGTCGAGCAGCAGCGCGGCGGTGAAGCCGACCGCGTTGCCGAGTACGCCGAAGGCGACCGCCCAGGCGGCCATCGAGGTCAGCGACCGACCGAGGTTGCGGGCGGCCAGGGCCGGCAGGATGGTCAGCGCGTCGACTAGCAGCGCGCCGGTGAGCCGGATGGAGGCTCCGATCGCGACCGCCACGACGATGAGCAGCGCGAGCATCAGGCCGCCGGCGGCCACACCGGAGCACAGCGCCAGTTCGCGGTCGAACAGCAGCAGTGCCAGCTGCCGCCGGTATCGCCAGAACAACAGGTGCACGGCGACGGCGAGGACCGTCAGCACGACCAGGTCGACGTCGCGGGTGGCCAGGATCGACCCCCACAGAAGCTCGAACGCACCGGTGGCGTTCACCCCGGACACCGACAGCACCAGCAGCGCGGTGGCGATCGCGAAGGTCATCAGCAGGCCCATCGCGCCGGGCAGCCCGGCCGGCCGGCGGGCCAGCGGGGCGACTCCGGCACCGGCCAACCCGCAGGCCACCAGCCCGCACAGCATCGGGTCGAGCCCGACGAGCAGACCGACGGCGATGCCGAGCAACGCCACGTGCATGATCGCGAACCGGACGGCGATGATGTCCAGACCGACGATGAACACCCCGACGATCGGCAACCCGACGGCGGCGACGGCCAACCCGATCGCCGACCGCTGGACCGCCGGCAGGGCCAGCAGCTCGAGGAAGTGCTCCACCTGGTCAGACCACCCGTAACGTGCCGGCGGCCATCTCGGCGACCCGGTCGCAGGCACGGGACATCGCCCGGTCATGTGAGACGACGATGACGGTGACCGGCAGCCCGGCCAGCAGCCCGGCGACCTGTTCCTGACCGCCGAAGTCGAGCGCGGCGGTCGGTTCGTCGGCGAGCAGCGCACGGGCCCCAGCGGCGACCGCGCCGAAGGCCCGGGCCAGGAACACCCGCTGCAGTTGCCCGCCGGAGAGCGTGTGCAGTGGCCGGTCGTCGAGACCGCCGACACCGAGGGCGTCGGCCGCGTCGGCGGCGGCTGCCGGTGCGCCGCCGCTGGCCAGCAGTTCCTGGACCAGCAGCGGGAAATGCCCCGGGGTGAGCCGCTGCGGCACCCAGGCCACCTCGCGGCGTCGTCGTGCCCAGCCGTCGCGGCCAGCCGCGAACACGCCGTCGACCAAACAGGCACCAGCGGCCCGCTGGTGCAACCCAAGGAAAGTGATCAGCAGCGTTGTCTTGCCGTAGTCGTTTGGTTCCGTTCACGCAACATGGT
>NZ_JBSWXD010000042.1:0-42236 GCF_056160425.1 Micromonospora sp. ABR4_055 | reverse complement strand
AGGGGCGTGAGCGCACACCAACCACCCCCCGCGCCTCCCCCTCTCTATATCCCTTTGTTGCTTTTTTGGGTTCCTTTTTTCTTTTTTCCCCCCTCTCCCCCCCCCTCCCCCCGAACCGGCGGATCAGGCGGTACGTGGGAGGCCCACCGACCACCCACCTACCGAACGGCCGATGTCGGCCGCTCCGGTCGTCACAGCCTCAGACCCCGGCCACCGACCGGATCCAGCTCCGGCTGGACGCCACCGAGGCGTAGTTCTGGTACGTCGACCCGTTGCCGGTCGAGCAGACACCCACCTGCTGCCCGTTGTAGAACTGCGGACCGCCGGAGTCGCCCCGCCAGGCCACGCCGTTCACCCCGGTGCTGCGGATCGCCGGGCCGCCGTACGCGTCGGACGCGCCGTTCGTCGTGGTCCGCACCGAAGCGGCCTTCAGCTGCGCCGAGGCGTCACAGTTGCTGCAGGTCCGGCCCCAGCCGTAGATGGTGTTCGTCGAGCCGACCGGTGGGTTGCTGGACGCCAACGTGACGTAGCTGGTGGAAACCGCCGAGCTCAGGTAGAGCAGGCCGAGGTCGTACCGGCCGTACGTGGCGCTGACCGTGCTGGTCGCGCCACCCGAGGAGCGGTAGACACTGCCCACTCGCACCGACATCGACCCGCCGAGACAGTGCCGCGCGGTCAGCACCCACCGTGAGGCGATGATCGAGCCGGAACAGGCGAACGAGCCGTTCTGGAAGACGGCGGCCGCCCACGGTGCCGAGGAAACCGTGCCGCCGCCGATGATCTGTTGCGGTGCCGCAGCCGCGGCGGACGGGGCCACGAACGCGCCGACCAGCGCGGTCGCGGCGATGGCCAGGGTGAGTCGGATACGCAAGGCTGGCTCCTTAACCGAAGGGGTTGCCCCGGGGGATTCCGGGCCGGTCGGGCCGGTGTCCCACGACGGGGTTCCGTCGGTGGACACCTGCTGTCCGGCGACGCCGGGCAGGCGCCGCACCGGCGACGCGAGTCGCGCATCGGTGATGCCAGAGATTAGGCTTCGACGGTTTCCACGACAAGACTTCGGACCGATTTTTTCTGATAGCGTCCCACGGAGCGACCCGCCCCACGAAGATATGACGTACGCAATATGCATTGTCGTCCGTCACAGTAAGTACGATGATCGGGTGGATGCTCGCCACCCGGCGTTGGCCTGGAGTGGCCGGTGGACCTTGGCGAGCCTGGGTAGACCTGGGCAAGCCTGGATGGGCCGGTGGGCCGGCTCCCGCCGCGCGGGCACCGCCGACATCGGCCCTCCGCACGTGCAGTGGCCGACATCCGGGCCGACGAGTGCACTCTTCGCACCCGCTGTGACACGCCACACCGTTCGCCGTAACGGGAATGGCAAGCGCGACGGCTAGCTTGTGAGATTGGCTGCGCGCCTGCACAGCGGCAGCACTGGCGTACCAGTCGGGTCGCGTCGACCCGCGCCCTACCGCGCGCAGACGACGCGCCCTCGTGGAAGAGGAACCATGACAGCGCTCGCCCAACGGTCCGGCGGGTCCGCACCAGTCACCGTCGTGGAGCCGGCTCCCGGTGAGTTGCTCAGCCCATGGCAGCGGATCCGGCTGATCCTGGTGCTCGGCACGCTCATCGCGGTCGGCCCGTTGACCATCGACATGTACCTGCCGGCACTACCGGCAATCAGCGACGACCTGCAGACCACCGCAGCCGGCGTCCAATTGACGCTGACCGGCACGCTCGCCGGGCTGGCCATCGGCCAGTTGATCATCGGGCCGCTGTCGGACGTGTGGGGTCGACGCCGACCGCTGCTGGTTGGCACCGGTCTACACGTGCTCGCCTCGGTCCTGTGCGCCGTGGCACCGAACATCGCGGTGCTCGGCACGCTGCGGATCGTCCAAGGTATTGGAGCCGCCGCTGCGGCGGTGATCGCGATGGCGGTCGTCCGGGACATGTTCAGCGGGATCGCCTTCGCCCGCATACTGTCCCGACTGCTGCTGGTCATGGGCGTCGCGCCGGTCCTCGCGCCGACCCTCGGCAGCGCGCTGCTCAGCTGGACGCACTGGCGAGGGGTGTTCGCCGCGCTCGCGGTACTGGGGCTCGCCCTGATCGCGGTGACCGCCCTTGGGCTGCCCGAGACGCTGCCGCCGCACCGCCGCCGTCCGGCCCGGGTGCTGGACACCCTCCTGGTGTACGGAGGCCTGTTCCGGGACCGGATCTTCGTCGGCCTGGTGCTCGTCGCCGGGTTCTCGATGGCCTCGCTGTTCGCGTACGTCGCGGGCTCGTCGTTCGTCCTGCAGGACCAGTACGGTCTCGACGAGCAACAGTTCGGTATCGCGTTCGGGGCCGGAGCGGTCGGCATGATCACCGCCACCCAGCTCAACGTACGGCTGCTCCGCCGCTACTCACCGCAGCAGATCCTGCGGACCTCACTGATCGCCGGGCTGGTGTGCGGGCTGATCCTGCTCGGCTTCGCGGCCACGAACGTCGGCGGGCTACCTGGCGTCCTGATCCCGCTGTGGGCGGTCCTCGCCGCAGCCGGGTTCGCGCTGCCGAACGCTCCCGCGCTGGCCCTGGCCGGCCACGGGGAAGCTGCCGGGACCGCGTCCGCGATGCTCGGGGCGGTGCAGTTCGGTGTCGGCGCGCTCGCCGCGCCGGTCGTCGGGCTACTCGGCACCGGCAGCATCGCCATGGCGACAGTGATCACGGGAGGCGTCCTGGCCGCGCTGATCGTGCTCCTGGTCGTCGTGCGGCCCGGCCGCCTGCCCGTACCCGACCGGACGGCACCGGCACCGGTCGCGCCGCACTGACGTCGGCTCCGGCCCGGGGAGGTGCTTTGCCCCGGGCGCGGCGTGCCCTGTATCCTCGACCGGCGGTGGTCTGGAGCGGCCGCCGGGGAGACTTCGCCTAGTCTGGTCTATGGCGCCGCACTGCTAATGCGGTTGGGGTCTTAAAGCCCCTCCCGGGTTCGAATCCCGGAGTCTCCGCGCTTCGGCGAGGCGTGTATGCTTGCCAGGCACCTGCGCCCGTAGCTCAACGGATAGAGCATCTGACTACGGATCAGAAGGTTAGGGGTTCGAGTCCCTTCGGGCGCGCGAGATCAACAGGGGTCTGACCTGCCGAAACGGCAGTCAGGCCCCTTCGCTTTCTCATCCCTTGTGGTCGGTTGGGTGCTCGGTGGGTGCTCGTGCGACGAGCGTCCCTCACGTCCGGCCTGGTCCGGCTGCAGGTGGTCGCGTACAGCCGGGTTTTGATCATGGTGTGGCCTGCCCGCCGCTGAGTCCGAATGCTGGAATGCGGCGGCGCGCCTCGACGTGGCTGGTTCTGTCGCAGCCGCTCAGAGTAGCGTCGCTTCTGGTGTACATCGCCATGAGGTGTAGTCGCCGCCACGTGAAGATAGGCACGGCCGCCGGCCGCGCGAGCGGTGGTCTCGTTGTCATGCAAGCAGCCCGACGGTGTGCGGCAACTCGCGGCCCGGGCCATGAATGGGTCCTGCCGTCAGTGGAGCACCCGATCGTAGGGCGCCTCGGCGGGGCAGCCGTCCGTGCCATCGGCGAGCACGACCTGCACGTTTCGGATCCCCGCCGCTGCCAGACCCGCTCGCGACCCGGCCACGAGGTCGTCGTCCACGTCGGTCGAAACGACCCGACCCTTCTCGCCTGCGAGCCAGCAACGACACGTGTTCGGATGAGCCGGCCCTACGTCCGCGCCCGCCCTTCAACTTGCCCCTCAACTCGGCCAGGTCACCGATTCCGAAGCCCAAGGCGCCGTGTCCCGGGGTCCTACCGAAGCCGATGCGACTAGACTCGATACTCGAACAAGTGTGCTACCTCGGGGGTGCTGGTGTCCAGTCAGCCTGTGAGCCTGGTCTGGGTCTTTCGGCCCGACGGCGCGCATTCCGCCCAGGATAGGGCGGTCGAGCATACGGGTAAGCCGGTTCACGCCGTGGGCAGGCGGACCCGCGAAGGCGGTCGGGTCGAGATTGTTCTCGCGGACGGTGCCCGGGTCCAAGCGTACCACCACGAGGTCGTCCTCGGGTGATTCGGAGCAAGCATACCCTGCGCGCCCCCTTCGGCGGGTTCGCCGAGACGGATAGGCGTGCCGATCCGCCGACCGCACCCTGGAGCAGGGTCGATCGACGGCCGAGCGGCGCGGGTCGACCCGCGCCGCAGATAAGCCTTACCGCTGTCGTCCAACTACGAAGCACAATGTGTCGGTTGGGGGGCGGGAGGATGAGCATGTTCGCTGAGTTGGCGCAGGCAGACGAGCGTTCGCTGCGCTTCAGCCCCTACGGGTTCGGTGGGATGCTGGACCGTGACGACGCCCTCGCGTTTCAACGTGCCCTGATCGCCGACGCGGTGCTCACCGACGCGGTCCCTACCGGTCTGCGGAACAGCTTCGAACGACTTCGCCAGAAGCACGCCTTCGGCGTGATCGACTACGAACAGTTCACCGAGGTCGCCGATGCCGCCATCGGCCTCTACGAACCCGCCCTACGCGCACGGTTCGTCGAGTTCTACCACGGCCGGCCAATTCCATTCACGGACGAAGACGGCGCTGCGCAGCCGTTGACCAGCGACAACTACAACGACATCTTCGAGTGGGTTCGGCAGCGCTCCCTGTTCCTACCGCAACGCGACGGCCGACCGGTGCGCTTCCGCGGAATGCTCACCGACCTCATGCGCTGGGCACGTGCCCAGCGCCTTCTGCGTGGTCAGCGGGCCCGCCGGCACGAAGACCTCATCATCGAGCTACGTAACGTGCTCAGCCACTCCCGGCCGCACCACATCCACACCCCGGTCGAGGCGACCAGGAAGTTCCGCGACCTCGCGGAATTCATCAACCAGCTCTGGGGCGTCGCCACCCCCGGCGGCAAGCGGTACCCTGCGCCCGCCAGCCGGGTGGTCATAGCGGTGGGCTGGAGTCCGATGACCGGCGCGCAAGCCATCGGACGGGCCGAGAGTCTCAACCCGGAAAGTGACCCATCATGGGTCTGGGTTCTGCTGCGCGCGGTGCCCGACGACCGCGACATCGAGCGATTCGAATCCCGGCATGCCACGACCCGCTGGCCAGGTGAATACCTGTGGGGACCCGGCCCGGTCGCCGACGCGGTTTCCTGGCTCACCAGCGAGGAACCGGCCGCAGATGAGGTGGACACGGTCGACCATCTCTACCTACTACGTCAGGACGGCAATCTGTTGTATCTGCCGCAGACCCCGGAGGTCTTCGCCGCGACGCCGCCGCAGCAGCGCCGCGGTCGTTGGCGTCTGCTGCGCGCCGACACCCCCAACGATGCCTTCGTCTGCGTACGTGGCCTGCTCCACCCGGGCGGGAACCACAGCAACTGTGGGTGTCCGGTGCAGCGGCTGGCGCGCGGCTCCTGGAGCCACGTGCGCAGCAGACTGCGCCTCCTGCAACCAGCTCTCGTGCCGCACCTGCCCAGCGACGTCCGGGTGCCGACGCCGGTGCCCTGGCCCAGAACAGTCGAGATCCCGGAGGGATGACCTGGTTCAAGCTGGCTCTCCGGTGTACCCGTGGCGGACCTTGAACACGCGCTGCAATAGGTCAGTCAGTCCGAAGTTCGGTCACGCCGAAGGCCCGGAACAGGTCTTCAAAGAACCGTTGAACCATCGTGCGCGTCTGCGGGTGGACCTGTAGGTCCGCCGCCCCGAGCGGAACACTTCGTACCCGTTGAGCTTCAGATCGCGATCGGCTCGCATGGTGGCTGCGTACGCGGTTGGGTCCGGCCGGCCGTCGGTGGAGTAGTGCTGCGAGCCGTCCACCTCCAGCACGACGCGCTGCCCGCGAGGCAGGAGGAGTAGAAAATCCATCCGGAATCTCAATAGCGCCTCCTTTCCACGCGTCTTGACAGTCTTCGGATCCCAATGCAACCAAACCTCTGGGAGCAACGCCGGGAGTCCGTGCACTGATGTTCGGAATATGTCGTGGTAGAGGTCGAAAAGGAGGATCTGCGGAGGCGAGTTCTGAGGCAGGCTCTTACGGAGCCTCCCGTAAAGTGTCCGCTTGGCCTCATCATCTTGATATCCGTTCCTTTCTTTCCACCATGCCTGGAGGTCACGCCATCGGATCCCATCGACTCCGATAGGGCGGTCGTAGACGAGTACCGCATCGGCGTTTCCGACGATCTCGATGTCATTGTCGACGGCGTCACGGAAACGAATGTCTGGCTTGGTCGGTGAGGCGAAGATCAGGTTTTTGGGCCGGCGGTTGCCCTGCGCCCTGGTGGAGACGACGCTGAACACCGGGTAGCCGCCGGCAGTTCCCGTTTCCCGCAATTCGGCCCCGACGCCGCGAAGATGCGGGTTCACGGCATTGGCAATACCTCGTTGTGTCGGTTCATCGGGAACGACCTCGGCGGAGGCCAAGCCTTCGAGGAAGAGCGCGAACCGCCGGTCGGACGCCGCGAAAACGCCGAGGTTGTCAAACAACTCCTCTGTCGACCAATCCCCTGGCTTGCGGATCACGTGCCGATTGATCCGACCACGCAGGCCAGCATCTTGATTGAAGAACGTGACGGACAAGTCGTCGTCCACGAGATCTATATCGTTCACCACAGAGCGATTGTGGCAGACGCGAGGCAAGGCCATCCCCACCCGCAGACCTACCGCTAAAGGATTGTCTCGTAACTCGCGGCCGTTGCCGGTCAGCGGTGCCCCCGCAAGGCCACTGCATCGGTGCCGCGTCGTGGTCGACAGTGCACGGATCTGCCGCCGATGGTGCGTCACGTTGAGCGACGGGAGTGGCGGTGCTCGACCTGCGGTCCTGCCGGTGAGCAGAACTGTCGGACCACACCGACGTGCCATGATCGGTGGGCGATAAGCAGCCAGCCGACTCTAGCCGAGGTGCGTCAGCGTCAGGGCCTGGTACGTCACTGGCTGCCGGTAGTCCAGTCGAGCGACGGCTGCTGGCCGGTGCGGAGAAACTCGCGGGCCGCCTCGCGGGCGCGATACGGGCTGATGCGGGTGCGGTCGGGTGGCACTTCGCTCCAGTCTCCGTAGAAGTCGAAGGCGATCGCCTCGGCGGCTGGAGCCAGGTTCGGGTCGATGGCGTAGCGGTTGCCGCTGCCGTGGGGTTGGCCGCGGTCAAGCCAGTCGACGAAGGACCATTCGTGGTGGCCGATGCCGATCATGATGGCGCCGTGCCGGCCGGGTCGGTGGATCTGGACCGCGTAGGGCAGGTCCTCGGCGGCCGCTTGCGCATGGACACGGTCGAGGACCAGGTCGAGTTCCTCGACCGTTGATACCGCGACCTCGTTGCCGCGGTGCGGCTCCTCGGCGGAGGGGCCGTCCCAGGAGACGGTGTAGCTCACGACGCGATGCCCTCCCCTGTGCCGGTGTAGACCTTCAACGGTCTGGTGGTCGCTCCGTCGGACACGTGGACCGCTAGGGCCATGAACGTTCACCGGGTCTGATCGGTCAGGCGGCCTTGGTCCGGGGGCGGCCCCAACGTTGCTGGCGTTCGCTGCGGACCCGGGCTCTCTCTCGCGAAGTTGCGCGGCCAGCACGTCCGGGTGGCGGGCGTTGGCGTTGCGCCAACGCAGGTACTTCTGCATCTTGCGGGACAGGACAGTGTGGTTGGGGTGATTCGAGTTCGCCATGGTGAACATCCGCAGCGGCCCGAACTGCGCCTCGATCGGGTTGGCCCAGGACGCGCTGGTCGGCGTGAGGCACAACTCGACCTTGTTCCGAGCGGCCCAGGCCCGGATGTCCGGGGTCTTGTTCGCCGACAGGTTGTCCAGGATGACGTAGACCGGTGCGCCGTCCGGCCGCGCCCTGCGGATCGACTTCAGAGCGGACAGGGTTTGATCCGCGCCTTTGCGGCGGCGGTTGACGCCCCAGAGCTGGTCGTCGCCGAGGCTGTAGCAGCCGTGGAAGTACCGGATGCCGTGCGTGCGACGGTAGGTCGCCGGCAGCCGGTCCGGATGCGATCGCGGCGCCCAGCCGCGCCCGTGGTGCGGACGGATCGACAGCGGCCCGAACTGGTCGAACGCGAAACACCGGTTCGGGAACGTGCCGGTCACCTCCTCGATCCGGTCGAGTTTGGCGTCGAAGTCCGGGTCGTTGGATTCCTTCCAGGTGCGGGTCCGCTGCCAGCTGACCTCGTGACGTCGCAGGATCTGCCGCGGCCGTTCCCGGCCCACGTCCACCCGCCGGGCGGCGTCGGTGGCCAGGTAGTCGGCGAGTTTACGCAGGCTCCAGCAGGTGAAAGGCCGCCCGAGCGTGCTCGGGCGGGCCTTGGCCGTCGCGGCGATGAACGCCTCATCGTCGTCACTGATCCGGCGGGGGACGGCCTCCCGCCCACTGAGGGTCCAGCGCGCGGAGACCGATCTCGTTGAACGCGTGGATCACGTCGCGGACGGTGTCCTCGTGACCGGCGATCAGCCGGGCGATCGCCGGTGCCGGTGTCCCGGACGCCGACGCCATGATGATCAGCGCCCGCCGTACCCGGACCGAATCGTGCTTGCCCCTACAGACGAGTTGTTGCAGCTTACGGCCTTCTTCTTGCGTCAACCGCCGTGCCCGTACCGGCTCGGCCACCCCGCCACCCCACTCTCGACAGCCAATGACACCGCCGTCGAGAGTGAGTCCTCAGCACCGACCGCCAAAGGACGCGTCCCGGCGTGTCGCCGACCCAGTGAACGTTCATGGCCAACGCACTAGGGCGTGTATCAAAGTCGGCCGTGGGCGGGTGACGAACTTCCGGCGTGTCGCTGCCCGGTAAACAGCGAGGTCTCCGGTAGATGGCTTATCGACCAAGACGAACCATCAACACGGAGACCTCGTGACCAGCGTAGCGGTGACGGGCGGCACGACCTGACGGACGCGCAGTGGGCAGTCCTGGAGCCTCTCCTGCCCACCGCACGCCGACCGGGCCGACCGCCCACATCAACGAAACGGCAGCTCATCGACGCGATCCGGTGGCGCACACGGGCCGGCCCCCCGTGGCGGGACATCCCCGACCACTACGGCTCCTGGGCGGCGGCGTACGCCCTGTTCCGCCGGTGGCAGCGCGACGGGTCCTGGGCCAGGATCCTGACCGCGTTGCAGGCCCTGGCCGACGCGGCGGGACGGATCGTCTGGGACGTGTCCGTGGACTCCACGATCAGCCGAGCGCACCAGCACGCGGCCGGAGCGCGTAAAAGGGGGATCTGCAGGCCGAGCCACCTGGTGGTACGGGGTCGGAACCCGACGACCACGCGTTGGGGCGTTCCCGTGGCGGACGGACCACGAAACTGCACCCGGGCTGTGAACAGGGCCGCAAGCCGCTGTCGATCGTGCTGACCGGCGGGCAGCAGGGCGACAGCCCGCAGTTCACGACGGTCCTCGACGGTGTGCAGGTGCCCCGGCTGAAGTCCGGCCGGCCCCGGACCCGTCCGGACCGGGTGCTGGCGGACAAGGCGTACACGTCGAAGGCGAACCGCGCCTACCTGCGTCGACGGGGTGTCGCCACGACGATCCCGTCGAAGGCCGACCAGGACGCCAACCGGCGGAAGAAGGGGTCGGGGGGCGGCAGGCCGCCGGCCTTCGACCCCGAGATCTACAAGCAGCGCCACGCGGTCGAGTGCGGGATCAACCGGCTCAAGCGCAACCGTGCCGTCGCGACCCGTTACGACAAGCTCGCGGTCCGGTACGAGGCGACCGTGCAGGTCGCGGCGATCAACGAGTGGCTGTGACCGACTTTGATACATGCCCTAGTCGGCTGCCCTCGGGCAACATACGGGGCAGCACCTCGTCGCAGCCGAGATACTCGGCTGACGCAGGTCGGTTTGTTGACCACCAGGACCGCGTCCTTCGGCGCACCGGCTTGCGTAGCAGCGCCGCGGCGTGTGCTTCCACGTGCTCGCGGGTGACCTGCCAGTGGATGACAGTCAGGTCGGAGTCCGTCACGGGCGCCGGGCACCGCTCCGCTGCGGAGGAACCCTCCTGACTCTGTGAGCGGTGTGCCGTCGCCGTCGAAGAGAAAGTCCGTGGGTAGGGCCCTTGCCGCCGGGGCGGCGCGGCAGCCGGCTTCCAGCGTCGTCGACCCATGGCGAGAGTGGAGACGGGGCGGCTGGACCTGGTGTTGCGTCGGTCCGCTTGTCTGCCCGATGTCGGTGGGAGGTTGACCAGACTCGGCGATGGCGATGCCGCAGTGACGCGAACGGCTCAGCGGATGTCACCATCCCGGACCAAGATCATGCTTCTCAGATACTCTGATCGCCGCCGTGGCGCTGCCTTGGACCTCGTCGTACCGGAAGTGAAGGATGTACATCGAGAAGCTTGTGCTAGAAAACTTCAAGTGCTTCGGGTCGGGCCGCACCACGATCGACCTGGGGCCGGACCTGACCGCCTTCATCGGCACCAACGGAAGCGGGAAAACCGCCGCCTGCGAAGCGCTGCTACGGCTGTTCGGGATCACCGGCCGGGAACGTGCCGTACGCGTGGATGATTTCCACGTTCCCGTCGACGAGTCCGAAGCTGCGATCAGCCGCGATTTTACGATCGAGGTGGTGCTCGCGTTTCCGGAGCTCGATGAGGCCGATCAACAAATCGACGATACGGATGCCGGAGCCGACGAGGTAGTTGATCTTCAGGAGGGCACCAGCAGAGAGTTCGGCGACGACGAGGAGAGCGACGACGAGCACCCCGTTCAGTGCGAGGACGGCCGAACCTCAGAACATGCGGCCGTCAGCGGGCGGGCGGTTCCGGAGTTCTTCTCGCGGATGGCTGCCGATGACAGCGGAGAGTTGAAGGTCCGCATCGTCTTGAAGGCCACATGGGAAGATGACGGCACCGTGGACGGGACGATCACGGAGGATCGTATCGTCGTTAGCACGTTGGCCGAGGACTACGGTGAGGATGAATACGCACCGCTTCCTCCGGCCGAACGCAGCCGTATCCAGATGATCTACATCCCTGCGTCCCGTGATGGCGCCCGTCAGATGACCGCTTTTCTTGGCGGCAGGCTGTGGCGGGCAGCGCAATGGTCGGCCGAGCTGCGGACCATGGTTCGGGAGCACGCTGCGGAGGTCGCGCAGCAATTCGCAGCTGAGCCGGTTGTCAAAGCTGTCTTGGATGCGTTGGGGTCGCGGTGGCGCCAGCTGCACGATGCGGGGACGCACGCGGTCCCAAAGCTGCGCCTGCTTGACGACGATTTCGACCAGCTCGTCCGCGATACTGAGCTGGTTTTCGAGCCGGATCCGACCGGACGCGCCCGGTCCGCTCGCCTGCTCAGCGACGGGCAACGGTCGCTGCTGCACCTCGCGCTGACGGCAACCGCTTTGGACGTCGAAGCTGCAGTCTGTGACCGCACCCACGAGACGGACTTCACGCTGGATGCACCTCAGCTGCCGAACCTGACGCTAGTCGGCGTTGAGGAGCCGGAGAACAGCGTGTCGCCGTTCTTCCTGTCTCGGATTGTCAGCCAACTGCAGGAGCTTGTCCGCAGCGGAGCGGCTCAGGCCATCCTGTCGAGCCACTCCGCCAGCGTGCTGACCCGCATCGAACCGGTAAACCTGCGCTACTTCCGCAACGACCCGACCACGGCCACATCCTCGGTACGCGCAATCACGCTTCCCGAGGACGACACCGAAGCCGGCAAGTACATTCGCGAGGCGGTACGCGCACACCCCGAGATGTACTTCGCCAAGTTCGTCGTGCTCGGTGAGGGCGATACCGAGCAGCTAGTCATCCCCCGCATCGCCCAGGCCCAGGGCGTTGATCTCGACCCTTCCTTCGTCGCGGTGGTGCCGCTCGGCGGCCGGCACACCAACCACATGTGGAAGCTGCTCAACGATCTCGGAATCCCGCACGCGACGCTGCTGGACCTCGACTACGGCCGTGCCGGCGCAGGCCCGGCCCGGCTGCGCGACGCCTGCAACCGGCTCCTCGCCAACGGCATCGATCCGTTCGATGGTCTGGACGACTACTCCGAAGTCGGTGACATTGATGATGGACTGAACCTCCCTGATCTGCGGCCGATCATCAAGCACCTGCGCACTTTCGGAATCTTCTACGCCAAACCGCTTGATCTCGACTACATCATGTTGGCCAGTTTCCCTAAGGCGTACACAAATCTCGAACCTGGTGAGACCGGACCGCACCCGAGCGACGCGCTGGCCCGCGTCATCGGTGACGAAAGCAGCGACGAGGCATTCTGGCGACAACCACATCGTGTCCTGCGCCTGCGCTGGTACCGCTACCTGTTCCTGTCCCACTCGAAGCCGAGCAGCCATCTGCGGGCACTGGGCCGCCTCACCGACGAACAGCTGCGCGACGGCGCACCGAAGGTCCTCACCGCGTTGATCGGATACATTCGCCGCCGGGTAGACTTGTGAGTCGATCCGACGCCGACGAAGCGGACGAGGCGAGCACGCCGACGAAGCGGTCTGCTCTGCTGATCCCGGCCGCCGACTGGTGGCCGAGCGGTATCGATGACCTGGAACCGGCCGGCTGGCAAGCGCTGCACCAGGAAGGAAACACCGCAGTTGTCGCCGGGCCCGGTGCCGGCAAGAGCGAGTTCCTCGCCCAGAAAGCCGCCTACCTGCTACAGACGGGCATCTGCCCGTGGCCGCAGCGCATCCTTGCGATTTCATTTAAGCGGGACGCCGCCGCTAATCTGCGCCGGCGGGTCGCTGCCCGTGTTCCCGAACACGCCGACCGCTTCGTGTCCATGACCTTCGACGCGTTCACCAAAGGCCTGGTCGACCGGTTCGCCTCCGCGTTGCCCGACAGCTGGCGAATTCCGCACGGGTACGAGATCTCTTATGCCTCCGAACGTCAGGTCGAGGCTTTCCTCAGCGACATCATCTCGGCTGCTCCGCGACCGATACGTCTCCAGGTTGCCCAACTGCACGCGAGCCGCTTTATCGCCGACACTGTCGGCAGCTGGGACCTGCCAGTAACAGCGCCGGACACCGACCCGGACGACGCCGCCGCGTATGCGGCGCTGCAGTGGTGGCGTCGACGTTTCTTCGGGCGCGGCCCTGCAAGGGTGGATTTCGTCATGCTCAACCGGCTGGCCGAACTGCTCGTCCGGTGCGTGCCGAAGCTGCGGCGGGCACTGCGCACGACCTATCCATATGTGTTCGTCGATGAATTCCAGGACACCACCAGTGCCCAGTTCTCGTTCCTTGTCTCGGTATTCGCCAGCGGTCCCACGGTCACTGCGGTCGGCGACAGCAAACAGCGCATCATGGGCTGGGCCGGCGCGCTACCCAAGGCCCTCGAGCGGTTCGCTGAAGCGTTCAACGCGACCACTTACCCGCTGACGTGGAACTTCCGGTCCACCAAAGCCCTAGTCGACGTACAGCACGTCATCGCCACCAAGCTCGACCCCAACGCGGTACCGGTGTTGTCCAAGACCGACGACGACATCGACGGCAACCCCGCCGAGGTGTGGACCTTCTCCAGCCTCGCCCGAGAGACCGCCGTCATCGCGGACTGGATCGCCCGTGACATCGCTGCCTCTGGCCGTGCACCGGAGGACTTCGCCCTACTAGCCCGGCAGAAGGTCTCCGACTTCGAGACCCGGTTCCGTACGCAGTTGTCCCGCCACGGCATCTACGTGCGTAACGACGACGCTTTGGTCGCCACGATGCGCTTGCAGGATCTCCTGAAACACGAGATCGCCCGCTTGCTACTGGGCCTGCTACGGCTGGCCGACCAGCCGCGGGGACTACCCAGGGTGTGGCGCGAGGTGCTGGCGACACTGACCCGGATCCACGGCGCCGAGGGCGACACCACGGCGCAACGGCGCGTCGGCGACGACTTGTCCGCGTTGATCGTCGGCCTGCGAGTCTGGCTCAGGGCCCATCCGCCAGAACAGACTGCTGCCGACGACGTGGCCAGCTTCCTGCTCGGCATGCTCGACGTGGCCGCGCTGCGCCGATACGTCAGGTCGGCAACGCCGGCCGAGCAGCTGCACCTCGTCACCGACGCCTTTCAGGCCCGGCTTGCTACCGTGATCTCGACGAGCACCAACTGGACTGATGCGGCCGATCAGTTCGAATGCTCCAACGCGGTCGTCCTGTTGACCGCCCACCGCGCCAAGGGTCTGGAATACCACACCGTTTTCTTCCTTGGCCTCGATGACCAACAGTGGTGGGCACACGCTCGAGACCCCATCGAGTCGACCTCCACGTTCTTCGTAGGGCTGTCCCGCGCTGCCCAGCGAATCATCTTCACAACCACCAGCCCGCATGCCCGGCACGGGCGCATCGGTGAGTTCTTCGCCATGCTCGACGATGCCGGCGTTCCTGAGATCGATCGAGGCTGAGATCCGGGAATGTAGGGCCCTGGCGCCAACCAGGGCGGCCCTCAGCGCCCCGGCAACGGGCTGGACCGGCCCCGCCGGGCCACTCGCGACCAGGACCGCCGTTGGGCCGACGCCCGACGGCTCCTGCACGACGACACCTACCCGACCGCCGACCGGGTCGCCGGACTTCTGATCCTGCTCTACGCCCAGAAACTCACCGTCATCAGCACGCTGACGACTCAACACCTGCGCCATGCCGACGGCCAGACCCTGCTCGCACTGGGCAACCGGCCTGTCGTCCTGCCCGCCCCGCTGGACCGCCTCGTCAACGAACTCGCGAACGCCACCGAACAGACGCCCGGCGGCAGCCTGATCAACACGCCGTCCATCTGGCTCTTCCCTGGACGCTGGCCAGGACGCCCGCTTACCGAGGACGCCTTCGCCAGACGACTCCGAGCTCACGGACTGCAACCACGCCAAGACCGCAACACCGCAACTATTCATGCTCGCCGCCGAGGTCCCGGCCGCGATCCTTGCCAAGATGCTCGGCATCCACATCAAAGCAGCCGTCCAATGGCAGCAACTCTCCAACGGAGACTGGACCACCTACGCCGCCGACCTCAGCCGACGAGACCCGGGGCATTCCTACAGTTCCAACAGTTCCAATAGCTGACCTCACCATTGCAGGCCATCCGCCGCGCCCTGCCCGACGCCGTGCAGGTCACGGACAGGTGGCACCTGTGGCACAACCTGCGCGAAGCCGCCCTCAGCGAAGTGAAGGCATACGGCACCTGCTGGGCCGTCGTGCTGGACGCACCCCTGTATGACGGGCCCCGCGCGCAGACGACCCTGCAACGCTGGCACCAGGTCCACGACCTGCTCGACCAGGGCGCGTGGGCCTGCTGGAGTGCGCCCGCCGCCTCCAGTTGACGCTCAACACCGTCAAACGGTATGCCCGAGCCGACCGTCCCGAACGGATCCTCCGCGTCCCCAAGTACCGGCCCAGCCTCGTCGACCCCTACCGCGAGCACCTGCGCACCCGCCGGGCCGAGGACCCCGCCGTCCCCGTCGCGCACCTGTACGACCAGATCAAGACCTTCGGCTTCACCAGCTGCCTCAACCTGCTGCACAAGTACATCAACCAGGGCCGTGCGGACGACGACCGCAGCCACATCTCCCCACGCCGGCCCGCCCAGATGATCCTCACCAGACCCGCCACCCTCACACCCGACCACCGAGACCTCCTGGCACGGCTCACCGCCGCCTGTCCAGAGATGACCGAACTCGCCGCCACGGTCGGGCGCTTCGCCGTACTCCTGACCCCGCACGCAGGAAACACCGACCGGCTCTCCCGCTGGATCGACCAGGTCCGCACCGTCGACCTGCCGCATCTGCACGCCTTCACCCGAGGCCTGGACCGCGACCGCGACGCCGTGATCGCCGCTCTCACGCTGCCCTACAGCAACGGCCCCACCGAAGGCGTCAACACCAAGACCAAACGCATCGCACGCCAGATGCACGGACGAGCAGGCTTCACCCTGCTCCGCCACCGCATCCTCCTCGGATAGCAACACGGTCCGTCACCACCGAATGTGAGACAGGGCCGTTAAGTTCACACTCCCAATGAGAATGTCAAGATTGGCTGCAGAGGATCTGGTCAAGTCAGAAGTCGTCGTCTTCAACCGAGATTTGTGCTCCCAGCGCCTGGGCCTTCGCTTGCATCTGCCCTTGGTCACCTTCGGCTGTCACCAGCGTCAGGTCGAGGCTCAGTAGCTGATGGTCTGCGGAGTTCGCGGCGTCGATGACCTTCGCGAGTTCCTTGAGTAGCTGCCACGCTTGGTCTCTGGCATCGGCACCGGTGATGCTGCGGTTGGCCAGCTGGACCCGGTACCGCTTGTATACGGTAGGCCCCGCCGGCCCCGCCGGTGGCGGGCTGTCGCTGGGTTTCTGGTCGCTCGGGGAATCAGAGGTACCACCACCCCCGGACGTCCCTGCCGAACCCGGCACACCCGTGCCGGTGGGGGTCGCGGGCCCGGGTTGCGCGGGCGACGGTTCTTCTACCCGTCGGCGAAGAACTTGGCTGATCGAATTGATGGATATCTGCCCAGGTCCGTTGATCGACAGCCGGTTGCCGTCGGCATCGATGAGTTCCCAGCCATCGGCCAGCAACGCGAACAGCGCCCGTCGGATCTCATCGGTCGAGGTCACCAGCGGGAATGAGGGGTTCTTGTAGAACGACTGCACGATCTCACGGGGGGTGAGTGAGCGGTCGAACCCCTCTAGGAGCGCGGCGACGTATCCGGCCGACAGCGCGGTGGGCAGGGTGGCGCGGCCGGCCTCGACGAGGGCGTTCCAGACGTGGCCGCCGTTGAGAGCCGTCCTGGTGTCGTCGTCGAATCGCTTGAATTCGACATGAAGTTCGCCTGCCCGGACTAGGTAGGCGTAATGCTGGTAGGCGCGCTGGATGTCTCGGCGTAGCTTCGACAGGGCGTCGTCATGCTTGCTGCGGGCTTCGCGCAGCTCGTCTTCGGTGTCGTCGGTGAGTTGCTTGATGACCTCTCGCCAGGCCAGAACTTCGGCGGCGCGTTTGGACGCGATGTCGCGGCGCTGGGTGTTCACGGAGGCGACCACGCAGCTGGCGGCGTTGTCGATTCGCAGCGAATGCTCACCGAGTCCGAGCAGGGCCGTGATGTCGTCGCGGCTGGCCGAGTCGCGGCCGTTCAACAGGGTCCATCGGCGGGGATCCAGCAGTACGAGCCTGTTCTCCGCGCTGTCGGTGCCTTCGAAAATCTTGTCGAGTGGCGTTTGGTCGCGTGACGGCTTGTCGATGGGCAGAAGGCTGTCGAACGTGCCCTTGGTGGCGAGGCGTTGCGCTTCTTGCCAGACCAGCTCTCCTCGCGCGGCCGATGACACCAGTGCCATCGCCGCGGTGAAGTACATCCGTAGGGTCTGTTTGATGGATAGATGCCAGCGGGCTGGGGCGTTCGTCGGTGTGGTGACTTCCAGCGCGCCGAGGCCGTCGTCACCGGTCAGCTTGTTGAATACCTCGTCTGCCGCAGGGTAGGGCACGGCGGCTTCGGCCGGGCCGAAGATCGCGGCGAGCAGTTCGGGTTTGGTGGCGCCGCGCCGCCCCTGCGGCCGGCCGACGATCGAGTAGCAGAGCAGCGCGGTGGCCATGCGGACCGCCGGTGCCGCCTGGGCGATGGCCACGCCGTCGCGGCGCAACGCCGCGTCGACCACCACTGCTCGCCCTGTCTTGCCGTCTCTACTGGTGATGTCGGTGCTGGCCACCGCTCGATAGCCCTGGATCGCACGATCGTTGCCGAGCAGCAGTCCGGAGGACAGCAGTTGTTCGAGCGCTACCGCGAGCGGGATGTCACCGACGCCGATCAGTGGCGGGGCCCAGCGGCCCGCCTGGTGTTCGGTGACCCAGTGCAGCGCGGTCCGCGCGAAGATCGCGACGGTGGACCGCACACGCTGGAAGCCGGAGACCTGCGACCATTCCTCGCGGACCAGTCGCATCAGTTCTGGGTGGAACGGATAGCTGCCGGCGGTGCGTTCCTCGAAGCCGGCCAGGCCACGGTTCGGGCCCAGCTTGTCGAAGACCTTGTCGCGCCAGGCTGATTCCGCTGCGGCCACGTACCGCTGCGCGATGCCGCGGATGGGCAGCTCGGCGCCGGGCAGCTCGAACAGCCTCCGGCGGATGATCGCGGAGAAGTCCTGTGCCTCGGTGACGGCGACGGTCTGGCCGTTCCGGACCAGCCGGGCGGCGACGTAGTCGCGGAAGTCCAGGGCTTGCGGCGGATAGCCACGTTCGTCGAGTTCCGAGCGGATCATGACCACGACGAAGGCGACCTGGGGCACGTCGTCGCAGGCGTCCATCAGCGCGTTCAGGAACGCTTTTTCGCCGGGCATCGAGTTGATGTGGGCGACGTCCGACAGGGCGAGGACGTAGTCCATGAGCTCGTCGAGCAGGATCAGCACTGGCCGGCCGCTCTCGGTCAGCGCGTGCTGGATGGTTCCCTTGTTCGGTCCGGCGGCGACATGCCGCTTGTAGCTGTCCATGTCGCCGCCGACCAACGACCAGATGAACCGTTCGAACAGGTTGGTCGCCGGCCCGAACACCTCGTTGGTGCTGCCAGGGCTGAAATAGTCCGCAGTCAGGGTGACCACCCGGGCACCGCCGAGGTCGAGGCCCTCGGTGCCTCTGGTCGCTTCCTCACGGACCCGCTGGCCCAGCTCAGTGGTGAAGAACTCCGCCGGATTGTTGGCCATGTGGTAGAGGCCGACCAGGGCGTGGCTCTTCCCGCCGCCCATGCCCTGGTCGAGGTGAAACAGCGCCGGGGCGTCTGCGGTGGTGCCGAGCCGACGCGCGACGCGTGCGAAGAAGCCGACGAGGTTGGGGGTCGGTTCGGTGATGTCGCCGTAGTACGCGACCCGGCGGTACGGGACATCGACAGTCTGGTAGACGGCCTTGTGTAGGCTCATCTGGAGTTCGCCGATGGAGCCGTCCGAGGCTTGGACCTCGGGCCGAAGTTGGAGAACGTCTGCCCAATGAGGAGTTGCGGCGTTTGTGGTCAAGATAGATCCTCGTCGAGGGGTAGCGTCAGCTGTGCGTGAGCGTCTGCTTGCGCGGCGGCGACATATTGAACCATGGTGCTGATGGTTCCCGCGTTCCGCTGGACTGCGGTCAGTGCCTTTCCGACGGTGTCGTTGGCCGGCAGCTGCCGCACCAGCTCCGCCACGACCGCCCACACGTGAGGGTCGGCCGCCTGCCGCCCAGCCCTGGCCAATACACCCGCGACCGCCTCGGTGCCACCTTCGGCCCAGGCATCCGCCATCGCCCGCACGACATCGAAGGTCGAGGACTGATCATTCACCGTGTCCGGCGGATCGAAGCTCAGCTTGAAGCCGCTCTTAGTCTCGACCAGCATGGAGTTGCGGATGTCCTCCAGCCGCAGGTTGTCCACTTGAGCGAGGAATCGAGCTTCGCCCTTCGGAACATCGGTCCGTCCATACAGGCGTTGCCAGAAGACGGCGAGCCGTGTCGGCGGGTCGAAGGTTTCCAAGGGTAGCTCGTCAAGCTTGAGTGCCGTGGCGTCACGGACCGAGGTTCTCGCCAAAGTCAGGTAGCGATCGAGGCTGGTCTGTTCGCCGTTGGGCAGCATGACCGAACTGTATCGGCCGTACACCTCCATCGCCGGCCCGTACGCGGCCATCAGCTGGTCGGTCAGCGCAAGGCCGTCGACGTCCCACTGCCGCACCGCCTTCTTGACTGCCGTGGCGACCTCACGATCGACCTGCGCGGCCGTGGCGACGGGCCGACGTGGAGTAGCGACGCGGCAGCCGATGGTGACCGTAACCTTGATGCTGGCGACCCCGGTGTTCGAGGTCTCCGTGCGTGACGGCCAGGCGCTGGTCACGACGAAGCCGGCGTCGTGCAGTGCCCCGAGCAGTCGCAGCCACGCGTCAGGGTCGGAATGCCCGAAGACGACGACCAGATGACCGTCCGGACGCAGGACACGTCGTGCCTCGTGGAAAGCCCTCGACAGGGATCGCTCATAGAACTCGCGGTCGTGCCGGACACCTCCGTTGAAGACGCGCCGGACGATGATCTCATCGTCTTTGTTCTGCAGGGTAGGGGCGATGGTGGTGCCGACGGGTTCGGCGAACAGATCGGGCTGGATGTCGATCAGCGCTCGGCGGAGCCAGACATAGAAGTAGTCGGAGGCATCGGAATACTCGATCATGTCGTAGTAGGGCGGGTCGGTGATCACCGCGTCTACCGAGCCATCGCGAAAGGGCAGTGTCATGGCGTTGGCTCGCCGCAGACGGGCCGGTTTGCCTCGCTTACCGCGAAGGTGTGCGACCAGCGGGGTCATCCCGGTGTCCGTCAGGCCTGACCAAGTTCCAGGTCCTTCGCCGATTCCGGCTTCGAAGAAGTCGAACTGGAAGGCCAGACTGGCTTCGTTGGAGAAGATGTGGTCGATCTGTACACGGTTCTGCCCGGTCCCGTCGGCCTTCCCGTGGGCGCGCAGTTTCGCCCCTCGCGTCGCGTGTTTGAGCATACGCATGAGCGTGGCACTCGCGAAGGCTGCCAGAGCATTCGCGTAGTCGGGCGAGATTCCGGAGTCCAGCAGTTCCTTATGGCATCCGCGAATCTGCGATGCTAGCGTTCCGAACAGCAGCGCCTGTCGAGCGCACATCAGGCTTCCGTAGTTGGTGTACCCGTACCCGCTTGCCTGCACGGTGTGGACGTTGCCCGGTGGAATTCCCTCATCCGGAACGCCGGAAAGCCCGACGGCCGCAGGCAGTTCGTCGGGAGAGGCTTTCAGTGCGGCTTCCCGCTCTTCCGAGCGGAGTGTTCTAAAGAGTTTCTTGGTACCCCGCTCCTTGGCCGAAAAGTCGGCCGCGAGTAACGGCTCATCCACGTACTGCCCTGCGGCACCTTTGGCTTTGACGGTTTCTAGGCTGTGTACGTGGTTGCAGAACGGGCAGCGGGCGCTCTTGTTCTTCTTGCCAGCGGAGGCGTAGGTGGGTTGCGATTCGGCGGTTCCGTCTTCGACCGTGATATGCCACCGGTCGCCGTCGATGTGCAGCCTCATCGACTGGCCACGATCATTGGTTCGCTTATACGGGTGACGAAGCGCGAGGCTCCCAATGAGCGGGAAGCGTCGCCGGCATTGGTCGCAAGGTATGGAGACCGTCCACAGGTACCCCCACGGGCGGCGGCCGTCAGGATTGGGCGGGTAATGTTGCGCGAGCACCTTCTGGGTGCGGTGCTGGATCTCCTGATGCACCCGGCGAACGTCCACCGCAAGTCGATCAACGTCGGGAAAGTCGAGTTGTCCAGTGTCCGTCGCGAACGGCAGTGGTGGCTCAGCTGACCAGTCCCGCAGTGGCCAGTCCGCGAGTAGCCGACCGGCCAGTGTCGCGACCGGGCTCAAGTCCGCGCCCACCGCCGTCGCCCCGACGCGTGCGGCTTCCAGGGGGATGATTCCTCGTCCCGAGAAGACATCGACGACCACGGGGGGACGGCCGCCGTAGTTGTCGATGATCTGCTTGGACAGGTACTCGAAGGCATCCGCGTTGCCCTGGCGTACCGCCGTTTCGATCCAATCCCGGAGAGAGTCATCACAGGGCAGCAGGCTCGTCAGGACGGCGGCCCGCGCCTGGGCGATCGGCCGGGACGCGAACCACGGGAAGATCGCTTTCTCGCTTCGCCCGGAGCCGGCGGGAGTACCGACGGCGGCGTCGACGGCGGCGCAAGGGAACCACTGGTCGATGAGGCGGGCACGCACATCGGATGTGCCACTGTCGGTCGAAGGCCGGTCGTCGGGGCTCACTGATCTTCCTCCATCAGCCGTTTCAGGTCGGCCACCTTTATCTGAAACCGCTCGATACGTCGTAGCCCGTTAGCCAGTTGCGCCGCCGGGTCCTGCGCACGGATAACGATCTTGGGTGCTTCGGCGCAGTTGACGACGACGTAAAGCCAGTAGTCCGAGCCGCGCTGCTGCGCTTGGGCCCACTCGTGCTGCTCGAGCCAGACCGCGCGCAGACCGGTATGAAAACCTTTGACTTCGATCAGTCGCTGTTCACCGCCGGTGCGGTGGCGGGCGAACAGGTCGTAACCGACACCGGCGGTCTGCCGGTCGTCAACGTCAAAGCCGAGTCGTTCCAACTCCTGCAGCACCGTCGTCACGGCGACGCGTTCGCTGTCCGGGTCGTATCCGAGCTCGCTGGTGCGGGCACCGCCGGACACGCGCGCCCATCCCGCCAGGCGTGCGGCGGTTCCGGTGACCTTGCCGATGTCTTCCAACCGCCGGACCCGGCCTGCTTTCAAGATCTCGAACTGTTCGCGGCGCTCGCGGCGAATCGGAGCCGGAAGTTCGTCGATCTCATCGAGGTAGCGATATTCGACCAGGTCCAGTTGTTGGCGCGCTTTGTCGACCCACGCGGCACGTTCGGCCCGCTGCCGTTCAATCTCCCGGGTAAGGGCGGACTGTGCCTGCACGAGCCCGTCGCTGCGCATCGCCGGGGTCAGCGTGCCCGCTGATACCGCAGGCCGTTCGTCTGGCAGTAGCGTCATCAACGATTCCCAGGCGACCTCGAAGGCGCCCGCTCCGGAGAATCGGATTAGAAGGGGAGTCTTGCGGCGGTAGCGTCGCAGGCCGTCGTGCGCTTCGACCTCGGCGTCGTAGAGCAACAGCGTGTAGCTGGTCAGCGCAGCCGAGTCGATCAGGTGGGTGCCGCGGACCAGCTCGGTCTCGCCGTGGCTGAGCGCGAGGTCGACGAGTTCGGCGAATGGTTCCTCGGTTGGACCGAGCACGACCACGTCATCCAAGCCGCGGGCGCCGTCGTTGATCGCCTGCCGCACCGATGCCCCGTCGGCGGCTACCAGGCGGCTGGTGGAGCCGCCGAGCGCTGCGGGCAGCGGAACCGCACAGGTGACCTCCCGAATGCCTCTGGCGGGGCCTGGGCCGAGTTGCCAGCCGTACGAGCGGGCGAGCTGGTCCAGGAATGCGTCGACGATGACCGGGTTGATGGCCTCCAGCCGGTCCGCGCGGAATCGGGCCATCGCGGCCGCGGTGTTCGCCGGGGTGTGCAGGCGGTCTTCGTCGGCGACCAGCTCGCGAGCCGCAGAGAAAAGTTCGTCTGCGTTGGGCATCGCCACTTGCGTGGCGGTGCCGGCCTGCTGGGCTTCCACGAGCGCGCGGCCGTAGTCGAACCCGGCGCGGGCGGCGGTCGCGTCGAGTAGGTCGAAGATCCGGCCGCCGAGCGCTTCGCCGGCGCTCTCCAGGTTCTGGAGCATGACCTCCTGGACACGGCCTTCACGGGTGTTCGGTGCGACCAGGTGATAGATGTGCACGGGGTGTTTCTGGCCGATGCGGTGCAGGCGGCCCATTCGCTGTTCGAGCCGGACCAGCGACCACGGGACGTCCCAGTTGATCATCACGTTGGCGCTTTGCAGGTCGATGCCCTCGCCGCCGGCGTCGGTGCTGACCAGGACCTGGAAGTCACCGTCCAGGAAGCGTTGCTGCAGCTGGTCGCGGTCGCGGTGGCCGACGGCTCCCTCCAGCCTTTCGACCGTGTAGCCGGCGGCGTCGAACATCGCTGCGAGCCAGCGGGCGGTGTCGGCGAACTCGGTGAAGACGAGTAGCTGGCCGTCTCCCGGGCCGATTCCATGCCTGGCCATCAGGTCATTGGCCAGCTTCCATTTGGTCGGGCTGTCGGCCTGGTCTGCCAGACGCAACGTGGCGAGCACGGATTCGATGCGTTCGAGTTCGCCGTGCTTGTCCTTGCTGCGGGCGGCGACGATCACGTCTTCGGCCCGCTGCCAGGCCTCGTCGTCCGCGACTTCCAGGTGCAGCGACGCATCGTCGCCGACGAACTCATCGGGGACGGCGGCGTCGGTACGGGTGTTTGCGGGCCGGCGCAAAGCTTGCTCACGGCGGCGAATGGTCTCAGTTGCTGCCGTGACGGAGGACGCGGCCCGCTTGCCGTAGATGGAGCGGGCCAGGGTCGCGTTCTCCCCGTAGAACGCGTCGACGTAGTCCATCACCGCGTTGTAGGCAGCGTCCTCGGCGGAAGTCAGCCTGACCGACACCGTCTCGGCGTAGCGGGGCGGGAAGAGCGGCAGACCTTCCAGATCCTTCAGTTCTTCCTTCATCCGGCGGAGGAAGGACAGCGTGCTGGGACGCAGCGCGGTCTCGTAGTCGCTCTGCCGTGGATCCCAGGGATACAGGGTCGGGTCCAGCAGGTTAAGCAGGCCGCGGAAGAAGTGCTCCTTGCCGCGGTGCGGCGTGGCGGTCAGCAGCAACAGGTGGTGGGTGCGCGCGCCGAGTTCGCGGGCTGCCGTGAGGTACTGCGATGTCGGGGTGAGCCGGTGTGCCTCGTCAAAGACGGCGAGCGACCATGAGGCGCGGGCACCGGAGACCTTGCGGCGCACATCGCTGTTGTAGGTGTAGAGGTCTACCGACACGACCCAGACGTTGACGCGCGGGTCGAGGTCTTTGGGGTCACGGGCGAGTTCGGGGGTGAGCCGATCAGCTTCGACTGCGAAGTACCGGCGCAGGTCGCGGCGCCACTTTTCGACCAGGTGGGCCGGGACGACGATGATGGTACGGCCGGGGATGAGACCGCGTCGGGCGCCTTCGGCCAGGTACATCCCAGTCATGATCGTTTTGCCCGTGCCGGGTTCGTCGGCGAGCAAGAACCGTAGGCGTGGCTGGGCCAGCATGTGGGTGAAGACAGCTTCATCCTGGTGGGCGTATGGCCGTAGCGGCCGGGTCGCCAGCACGGCGGACCGGATGCGCGGGACCGCGTACTGCATCCACCGTCCCCACAAGCCCGTCAGGGCTCGTTCGGGATGGCCGCCGGCGTCGTTGACGGGTACGAGCGCGCGGTGCAGATCCGCTTCGTCCAGGGATGCCTCGCCCAGGCTGCCGTCGCCGCGCCGGAAAACCAGGTCGGTGCCGCTGTGCGTAGGCGTGGCTGCCAAGATGGTGACAAGCTGCCCGTCGATGGTCAGCTGCACTCCCGGCTCAGGTACCGCACTCGACCGTGTAGCGGACACGGCACCTCCCCGTCACCACATCCGGCGCCACGGGCCGAAGACGCTCCGCACCGCCTGATCGACGGCCCGTCAGCATACCTGAGCTCACTGGACCTATGGCAGACCGACAGACTGTCGGCGGCCAGTGAGTTCACCGGCCACCGACACACGCGCCGGCCTCATTCAACGCCCGCACTTAGTCGAGCTTGCTGGTCGGCTCGATGATCCTGACCAGCACCAACGCCTTGAACACCTCATCGCGGCCAGCGGCCCCGGCGAATCCCAGCATCTTGTAACCGCGGCCCTACGCGCCGAGCAGATGCCCGGCCCGCGACGACGTGATCGGCAACGGGGCGCCGCCGTTGGCCGGCTGGTCCGGCAGACGCTGGTCCAACTCGCCGCGCCCGGCGGCGAGCCGCTGCCCGGCCACCGCCTTGTGCAGCACCAGGTCCGTCTCGGTGTGCGCCGACCCGTGCTCGAGATCCCGCGAACCGCGACGCTGCAAGTGCACAATCTGCACCGCACGCGCCCCGACGCTGTCCTCACCGTCCGCACGTACGCCACGCCGATACCCTAGAACCCGGCCCGTATAGCACGCCTCCCAACACAACACCCCAGGTCACAGCCCCGCAGGTCCCGGAACCGACCAACCTTGAGTCAAGTCGGGTCGCTGCGAAGCTTCGCGTTGTCAGCTCGGGGTCTTCCCTACGTCGGCGGGGTCGACATGGGATGACTGCTGACCTGGCTCGGTGTCCTGCCCACGCACGTGGGGTGTTCCGCGCCTGTTCAAGTTGAGCTACCCCCGCTTTGCTGGTGTCGTCAGGACGCGGAGAGTCACCGTGGCGTTGTGATCAGCGGTGGCGGCCAAGTGCGGCGAATGCAGCCGCCATCAGCAGGTCCTGGCATACCTGGTCGGGGTCCTGCGTACCGTCGACAGGGACAGCGCCGAGCCGCCGCCAGGTCGCGACGAACGCCTGGTAGCTGGCCATCGCGGTGGCCAGTGAGTCACTGGCCCGCCAGACCCCGCCGCTCTGTTCGACGTCAGTCAACCGCCTCCGCATCGTGGTCTGGTCGATTTCCAGCAGCAGACAGGCGTCGAACCGGTCTCTGAGCTCGGAGGCGTTGGCGGCCTGGCCACACAGCCACAGCGTCTGTACACCGTCACGGCGGGCGGTGGAGATGATCTCGTCGAGTCGGTCCGGGTTCCACGTTCGCCGAAGTGGCGGCGGCGAGGAGCTGTTGTCCTGACGGCCGGGCTGCGGGTCCTGAGGACCGTCGGGGTGTGGCCAGGAGCAGGTGCTGTCGTCGTCCAGGCTGATGCTGGTGTGGCCCCAGTCGGACAGCTTGTGCGCGGCGGTCGACTTGCCGGCTGCCGGCACGCCGGTCACCAGGAGCACCAACACGGATCCACTTTCGCATGCCCGGTCGACCTGCGATGCACCTCGGCCGCCCCGGCGTCGCTGCGGGTAACGCTCCGGACACGAATCGGGGCACTTGTCGTCCTCGCGTGGTGCGCGGCCGCTCTTTCCTGCCGGGGAGTTCAGGGCTGACGGAAGTGGTTTCGAGAAGGAGGAGTGCAGGTGCGCCACATGTTACTGGGGGCGGCAGATCCTGGGTGGACCGCGGTGTCGACGTCGCGCCGCGGTATGCGATCCGGCGCCTCCACAGGTGTTGCCGGTGAGCGGCGGTTCGCCGGATGAGTCTCTCGCGTGAGGTGGACGAGCAGTTCACAGCGTTCTTCCGGCGGTGGCGGGATCCGTTGCGGCGGGCGGTGGTGGCATGGACGGGGGATCGGTTTCTCGCCGATGACGTGGTGCAGGAGGTCATGTTGGTGGTGCGTCGCTACTGGGGCCGTTACGAACGTCCGGAGGTGCTGATGTACCGGTTGGCACGTCAGCAGCTGACTCGTGAGGGTGCCCGGATGGAGTCGTTGGAGGCGTGCCGTGGCGAGGTGGAGCGGATCCCGGCGGGCGAGGGCGGTCGGGATCTGGCCGCGCACGTGGATGTGCTGCGGGCGGTGCGGATGTTGCCGCCGCGTCAGCGGGAAGTGATCGTGTTGACGCAGGTGTGTGATCTTGACGTCGGGGCTGTCGCCGAGATCCTCGGTATCGGTGAGTCGACGGTCAAGACTCACCGGTCGCGGGGTCTGCGCAGGCTGCAGGAGTTGTTGTCGGGACGGCTGACCGTCGTTGACCGGGCGGGAGGTGGGTTGGCGTGAGCATCGGTGATGTGGTGCGGCAGGCGGTGGACGCGGTGGACGCGCGACGGCCGGTCGGTGATGTGGAGGACGAGGCGGCCGCGTTGTTGGACCGGTACCGCCAGCGTGCCGCCGACCCGAGGGAACGGTTGTTCATGGAGTTGCAGGCGGCGGACGCCGAGTTGGGCGTGGCCGCGTACCTGTTGGGGGTTCATCTGCAGGTTCATGATCATCCGGATGCGTTGCGGTGGTTGCGGTTGGCGGCGGAGCGGGATGTGGCGGACGCTGCGGCACGGCTGGCCTTGTTGTATGAGCTGCGGTCGGTGGTGGAGGCGAACTGTGGCCGCGGCGAGGGCGGGGCGGATCTGGACGCCGCGCGGCGGTGGGCGACGGCGGCTGCGTCGGCGGGGTATCCGGGCCAGGGCGATCGGCTGGATGATCCGGCGGCGCCGGTGTGCTGTGCGCGCGTCGAGTCGGCCGCGGCGGTCCGGGAGGCTGAGCAGGTCCGCGCTGAGGCCGCGCGGGAGCGGGACCGGATGGCGCGTCAGGCGCGGGCGGATGCCCAGTTGGTGGTGGACGTCGCTCGGGCTGAGGTCGGTGAGCTGGCGCGACGGTACGCCGAACTTGAGGTGCGGTTGCTGCAGCTGAGACGGGTGGTCTACGACCTGGCGGCGATCACGCCGGCGCGGCCGCGTGGTCTCGCGTGGAGCCGGAGGCATCGGGCGGCGCGGCGGGTGGCCGCAGCACGTTCGAGTGATGATTTTTGGGAGTCGCTGCTGGATGAGGTCCGGGAGCGCGCCGTGACGGCGGGCTGTGAGCACCTGCTGCGTCCGTTGGTGGCTCGGATCATGATGATGGTCGACGAACCGTCGACACCGGCGGGGTCGCGCTCCGGTCTGGACCGCCGAGAAGTGTCGGCGAGGGGCAACCGGAGGAAGCGGGTGGTGCTGCGTCCGCGGACAGGTTGAGGATTTCCCGCGCCGATACCCATTTGTGAATGCTGATCATATTTAAATCGCCGGCCAAAGTGTTCCGATCCTATCGGCGTGTCTCGATCAAATATCTTGCTATGCGAATCTTCCTCGTCTTGCCTAATGCAACTTGCAGCCAGCAAGGGAAGTCGCAGGTCAGCGACGATCGCTGTTGGCCTGGCCCGGATGTGGCGTGTTGGTCCATGGTGAGGCGGGGTCAGGGTGGCCCGAAATGGCCTCGGAAATCACAGAAGGCGATGGTCCTTCGTGGTTTGATCCTGGCGGCCGAACATGTGGCCGTGTAGTGCGGGACGGCATCCGTTGCGGCGGATGCCGTCCCTGTGCCTTCCCCCGGTTGTGTAGAGAGGAAAGGGAACCGTGAAGTTAGCAAGTAGGTGGCCAAGATCCAAGGCGCGCGGCAAGGCCCGCCGTGGGCGGGGTGTCAACCTGGGTGACGTGGCTGCGGTCCTTGGCGGCGTGGCAGCGGTGATCTCCGCGGTCGCCACAGCCCTGGCCGTGTTCCGCCAGTAGCCCAGCGGAGCGTCCGGGTGCGGAGCCGGTGCTCGGCCGACTCCACACCCGGACGCCGAGGTCGCCCACGTACGGTTTTGATCACGCGGTGGCCGAGGCACGCCGCCTCGGTAATGGCTGAGCTGGACCCGCGACGAAAGAGGTCGATGGCTCCTGGCGGGGCTGCCCACGGGTGGCTGAACTCGGTCGAGGGTGTCGCTCGCCGTCGCCGGTTGTGTTTGGCGCCCTCATGGTGCCGGCAAAGGTCGTCCGCCTCCCGGACGCGGTCGATCCCTTCGGCGACCGCGACCAGCGTTCGCACGGCAAGCGGATGGCAACTCGCCCGCAGCGTCGCAGCACGGCGGGCTGGCTGTGGTGACGGCCAGGGCGACGGCGTGGGTGTAGCGAGCAGGTAGGGCCCTACCGCCCCGAGGAGTACGGCAGGCCAGCTGGCGGCGCCGAGCAGGGCGGCGAGGGGACGTCTCCCATTCCCGTGGTGCCTGCGGCCACGGCGAGGATGAGGTGTCCGAGGCCGAGCCCACCACCGGCGGTGAGCGCGGTGATCAGCGGCTCGGGTCGGCGGACGATCGCGGCGCGGGCCTGCCTTTTGGAGACCAGCCTAGAGCGGTCAGCACGCGAGTCGGAACGCAGGCGTTTGGACGAGGCTGGGGTGATCCCCGCGCGAGCCGAACCGGCCACGGCCGGGTCGCCTGCTCGCCGTGCACGTGGGGGTGTTTCCGCTTCAGGGCCTGACGGACGTGGTGAGGGTCAACGTGTGGAGTGACGTGAGTAAGTGATTCATGTTTGACTGGCTGGTATGCCTGCGGGAACGCGCCTGAGTATCGATGTTGGTCGGGCTGGTGTGGTGGCGGTTGTTTCGGGCCCGGAGGGTGGTTGGACGCCGGTGCTGTTTGATGGCGGGCCGGTGTTGTCGGGTGTGGCGGTGGCTGAGGACGGGTCGTTGGTGACGGGGCGGGAGGCGTGGCGGGTCGCGTCGGCGTTTCCGGAGCGGTTGGTGGCGGCACCGGTGGCCGATAGCGGGCCGGTGACGGTGGGTGAGGCGACGGTGGAGTCGGTTGATGTGATGGCTGCGTTGTTGCGGCGGGTGTCTGATGAGGCGGGTCGGGTGGTGGGTGGGTCGGTGGGTGAGGTGTGTTTGGTGGTGCCGGCGGGGTGGGGGCCTCGGCGGCGGTTGTGGATGCGTCAGGCGGCGCATCGGGCGGGGTTGGGTCAGCCGTCGTTGGTGGAGGCTCCGGTCGCGGTCGCGCAGCGTGTGGTGTCCGGGGGTACGCAGGTGCCGGTGGGTGCGTTCGTGGTGGTGTGTGATGTGGGTGCGGGGGCGGAGGTGTCGGTGCTGCGGCGGGGTTCGGCGGGGTTCGAGGTGTTGGCGACGTTGGCGGATCCGGACGCGGGTGGTGACGCGCTGGACGGTGGGCTGGTTGACGCGTTGCTGGGCAGTGTCGACGGTGGTGTTTCCGATGGGGCGGGGGGCGGGTGGTCGGTGCGGGTGAGTGTGCGGGCGGCGAAGGAGTCGTTGTCGTGGCTTCCGGCGGTGACGGTGCCGTTGCCGTCCGGGGGTGGGGTGGTGCTGGATGGGGTGTTGTTGGAGCGGGTGGCGGGGCCGGTGGCGGAGCGGGTGGGTCGGTTGACGGTGGAGGCGGTCGCGGCGGCTGATCTGCTGCCGGGTGATGTGGCGGGCGTGTTCTGTGTGGGTGGCACGTCGTTGGTGCCGGTGGTGCCGCGGGTGGTGGGTGAGGCGGTGTCGGTGCCGGCTGTGGTGGTGGAGGATCCGGTGACGGCGGCGGTGCGGGGAGCTGCGGGTGTCGCCGGGTCGGGCGCGTCGCCGGTGGTGGAGGTGCCGGAGGTTCCGTCGGTGCGGCGGGTGGTGGGGATGGCAGTGCCGGGGTTCGTGTCGTTGGTGCTGGTGACCCAGTGCTTGTCGACGGTGGACTGGGCGGGTCCGTTGTTCAGCGGGTCGGTGTTGGTGAACTGGGGTGAGTTGGCGTTGGCGGCGGTGTTGGTGGTGGTGGCGGGGTTGAACGCGGGCACGGTGTTCGGTGCGTTGGCGGCGGCGCGGGGGCCGGTGGGCGGGCGGGTCGGGTCGGTGGGTGGGCAGGTCGGTACGGGGATTCTCGCGGGGTTGTCGTTGGGTGTGGCGGTGGCGGGGTTGTACGCGATCGTGGGGAGTTTGTACCTGGAGGTGGGGGTGGGGCCGTTCCTGCGGTGGACGTTGCTGCCGGTGGCTCCGGTGGCGGTGTGCGCGGTGGCGGCGGCGGTGGTGGCGGCGCGGGGGTGGCGGACGCCGGTGGGTGGGTGGGCGGATTTCCTGGCGTTTCCGAACGGTGCGGTGGTGACGGCGGGGGCGGGTATGTGGTTGGTGCAGTACTCGATGTCGGCGGGCCGGTCGCCGGGTATGGCGGTGTGGATCGATCTGGCGGGTCGGGTGGGTGGCGGGTTGCTGGGCGCGGCGGTGGTGGTGGCGGTGGTGGGTCCGGTCGTGTTGCGGCTGGTGCTGGTGGCGCCGGTGGCGGTGATCGGCGCGGCGATCGTGAGTTGGCGGGCGACGGGCATTCTCGGGGCTGTGTTCGCGGTGGCGGTGGCGGTGTGGTGGCTGCGTCGGTTGTGGACGCGGATCGTGCGGGTTTCGCCGGCGGGGGTGGCGGCCGGGTGAGCGGGGTCGTGCCGGCGTCGGCCCGGGTGGGGTGATCGGTGGTGGGGTGGGCGCGGCGGGTCGTGTCCGTGGTGGTGGTCGGGGTGCTGGTGGTGGCGCCCGCGCTGTGGTTGGCGTGGTTGACGAGGTGGTCGTGGTCTGGTTGGCCGGACAGGGAGGGGTTGGCGCGGTGGGCGGCGGATCCGCTGACGTCGGGGACGGTCGCGGCGGCGGCGGTGGTCGGGGGATGGCTGTTGTGGTTTCTGGTCGTCGCGGTGGTGCTGCTGCGGGTGCTGGTCCGGGTGCGGGCGGTCGCCGGGTGGGTGCGGCGGATGCGGTTGCCGACGCCGTGGCAGGCGACGGCCACCGGGCTGGCGGGGGTCGCGGTGCTCGGCGCGAACACCGGGCCGGTTCCGGGTGGGGTGACGGATCAGCCGTCGGCGGTGCCGGCCGGGGTCGGCGGGTCCGGTGAGGTGCCGCGGTGGCGGGTGGCTGATCAGCGGGTGGGGGTGACGGTTCCGGGTGGTTGGCTGCCGCGGGGCACGGCGGAGCAGGTGGCGGCGGCGGGGGTGTTGCTGTGGCTGCGGCGTCGCCGGTCGTACCGGCCGGTCGTGCCCGGCCAGCGGCGAAGCGACGAGGATTTGGCGCCGTTGCCGGCGGTGGTCGCGGCCGCCCGGGCCGGGGTCGCCGCCGATGGTGGTGCGGCGGGCGGCGGGGCCGGCACGGCGGCGGAGGGGTGGGCGGTCGACGGGCCGGCCGGTGTGGTGTTTCCCGCCGGTGGGGTGGGTCTGACCGGGCCGGGCGCGGGTGACGCGGCCCGTGGCGTGCTGGTCACGGCGGCGGTGCGGTCGCTGCGTGATCCCGCCGCGGTGGTGCGGGTCGTCACGACCCGGGCCGATTTGGAGGTGTTCCTCGGGGCGGGTGCCGCGGCGCCGGCGGTGGCGGGCGTCCAGGTGGCGTCCACGGTCGCCGACGCGGTCGCTGTCGCGTCGCGGGCCGCCGGCCAGGCGCCGGCCGGCGGGAATGTGGGCGGCGGCGACCGGGTGGTGCTGCTCACCTGCGGACCTGTCGATGACCGTCTCGCGGGGGCGGTGGCCGGTGGTGTCGCCGTGGTCGTGGTGGGCCGGGCTCGGACCGGCGGCGTCTGGGAGGTGGACACGTCGGGGCGGGTGCGGGGTCTGCGGGGTCCTGCTGTCCGGGGGCGGATGTGTGTGCTGGACGTGGCGGCGGCCCGGGACGTCCTCGCGGTGGTCAGCCCACCCGATACTGCCGGCGGCGGTACGGAGGCCGGGTTCGAGCCGGCGCCGCCGGCGTCCGGTGATGCCGGCGACCGGCCGCAGGATCTGGGCCCGGACGGCGGCGGCCCGCCGGCGGACCGGGACGCCGGCGGCGGCCGGTCGGGTGTGGCGGCGCTGCGGCTGCGGCTTCTCGGCGGTGTCGGCTTGTCCGTCCGGGACGCGCCGGTGGCGGTGCGTCGTAGCGCCGCGCTGCAGGTCCTCGTGTTCCTCGCGGTCCATTCCGGCGGTGGCACGGTCCGGGAGCTGGTCGAGGCGATCTGGCCCGGGGTGCCGGCCCACCGGGTCACCGGCCGCCTCTACACCACGGTCAGTGACCTGCGGAGAGCGATCCGGGAGGCTACGGGTGGGGTCGGGGACGGCGGTGTGACCGTGGTGGAACACGTCGACGACCGGTACCGGCTCCATCCGGACCTGGACGTGGACCTGTGGCGGCTGCGTCGGGCGGTGCGGGAGGCGACGACGGCGGTGACCGGCCGGCCGGCGGCGTGGCAGGCGGTGATCGACCTGTACGGCGGGTGCCTCGCCGACGGGTACACCTGGCCGTGGCTCGACACACCGAGGGAGACCGTCCGCCGGGACGTGATCGACGCCCACGTCGCGCTGGCCGACACGCAGACCGACCCGCGTCAGGCGGTGACGCTGCTCGAGGCCGCGATCCGCGTCGACCCCTACAACGAACACCTGCACCGGCGGGCGGCGCACATGTTGACAGCACTCGGCGACGGCGACACCGCCCGCGCCCTGCTCCGCGCCTTCCAAGACCGGCTGGCCGGGGCGGGCCTCGACCCCGCGACCTGACCACCCCAGGGCCGGCACCCCGGCCCGCCCGGGGGTGCCGACGAAGATCGGCCCCCTGCCGCCATCCCGGGACCGGCGGCGCGGCGGTGGTGTGAGCTGGCGTTGTGAGCCGGCGTGAGGTCGTGTGAGGTGCTGTCAGACGCGTGGCCACGTCGTCGGACCGGTCACGGCCATACCGTCGACGGCATCCCCCGTTGACCGCCCTTGGTTCGGCTGCCGCCGCCGACGCCGCAGGCGGTCCCGCGCCCCGTGAACAGGAGCCGCCGTGCCGTGTCGTCCCCGTGCCGTGGTCCGGGTCACCGCCGTGGCCGCCGCCGTCGCCGTGCTGCCCGCCGTCCTGGTCCACCTCGGCGCCACGACGACCGCTCCGGTGTCCATAGCGGCCGTGCGGGCGTGGATCCACCAGCCCCTCACCCCGGGGTTCCTCGCCGCGCTCGGGCTGGCCGCCGCATGGCTGGTGTGGGCGGTGATCGCCACCACCGCCGCGGCCCGGCTGTGCGCCGCCGCGACCCGGCTGGCCCGGTGGCTGCCACCCCTGCGTCTACCCCGGCCCTTGAAGGGCCTGACCGCCGCGGTCCTCGGCGCCTCCGCCGTCACCGCCACCACCGCCGGGGCCGCCCACGCCACCACCCCGGCCTCCACCACCGCCACACCCCCGCAACCCGTCGCAGGCACCATCCGCACGGCCGACCCGCCCACCACCGTCGCCGCCACCGACCACGATGGACCTCGGTCCACTCACACGGTCAGACGCGGCGAGTCCCTGTCCGCGATCGCGGACCGGCGCCTCGGTGACCACGACCGCTGGACCGACATCTACGACCTCAACCGGGGCACCCGGTTCCCCACCGGCGGCACGCTCACCGACCCGGACCTCATCCACCCCGGCTGGGTCCTCGACCTACCCACCACCGTGGCCACACCGCCCGACGACAACCGGCCCCCGCCACCGCCGGCGGTGGACACCCCACCGACACCCGAACCACCGACCCCCACGGCCACACCAGAGACCGGCCCCACCGCCGACACCCCCCGGCCGGACGCCCCAGCCGACAGCACCTGCGACACCACCGACACCGACACCGGGCGGCGGCCCGTCGGAGTGGCACTACCCGACGGAAGCTGGGTCGAGGCCGGACTCGCCGTGGCCCTCGCCGCGACGGCGACGGCCGTCTGGGCACGCCGACGCCGCCACCGCCGGCACGGTAAGGACGCGGCGGCTCTCCCCCGGATGATCCACCAGATCCGCCGCAACCTGCACCGCACGGCCGGCCCCGGCACCACCACCCACGGCGCCGGCGACACCCGGGACCAGACCATCCCGGACCCGGACCTCCCCGACGCCGCCGACCGTACCGGCACCGTCACCGCCCTCGACCCGACGGCCCCGGTGGGCGGGCTGGGCCTGACCGGACCCGGCGCGCGGGCCGCCGCCCGCGGCATGCTCACCGCGGCCCTCACCACCGGGCCCACCCACGTGGTCATGCCGTCCACGACCGCCGCGGCCCTGCTCGGCGACGCCGGGGCCCTGCCCGACACGCCGCGCCTCACCCTCACCGCCAGCCTCGACGCCGCCCTGCGGATCCTCGAGACCCAGCTGATGTCCCGCAGCCGCCTGCTCGACCAGCACGACACCGACACCGTCGCCGACCTGCGACGCTGCGGCCACCCCAGCCCGCCGCCCCTGCTGCTGATCGCCGACGACACCGCCGACGCGAGGACCCGGACCGCCGCGGTCCTCGCCCAGGGCCACCGCCTGGACATCCACGGCGTCGTGCTGACCCCGTGGCCCGACGGCCGCACCCTCGCCGTCGACACCGACGGCACCACCACCAGCGACGACGACGTCAACGGCGGTGGTGGTGGCCGGCTGACCGTCCTCACCACCGCCGACACCATCGACCTGATCCGCACGCTCACCGGGGCACCCACCGATCCGCGACCCTCGGCCGCGGACCCCTCTCACGAGGGCGGCGCGCCGGACCCGAACTCGGGTCCCGCGCCGGCTGACGCCACGACCGTCGACACCCACACCCCCGCGCACCCCGGGCCCACACGCCCCGGGCCTGCGGACGCCGGGCCGGAGGACACCGACGACGACCGCCCGGACACCGGCACACGCCTAGAAGGACACGGCGGCGCCCGACCGGAACCATCCGGCGGCGGCCACGTCAGCGTGCGGCTGCTCGGCGACGCCCGCATCGTCGACATGGACACCACCACACCGCTGCGCGCGAAATCGCTCGAACTGCTCGTCTACCTCGCCGTCCACGACGGCGACGCCACCCAGGACGCGATCCTCGACGACCTGCTCCCCGACGCCCCCCGGTCCCGAGCACCCCACCGCCTCCACACCTACGTGTCCACCCTGCGGAAGACCCTCGCCCGCACCGGCGGGCCCGCCGACCACCTCACCCACGCGGCCAGCCGCTACACCCTGAACCGGCGCATCCTCGACGTCGACCTGTGGCGGCTGCGCGACGCCCTGCGCGACGCCGACCAGGCCACCGACCCCGGCGAACGGCTCACCGCGCTCCGGACCGCCGTCGCCGCCTACCGCGGCGCGCTCGCCGACGGCCACGACTACGAATGGATCGAGGCACACCGTGAGGGCGTCCGCCGCCGCGCCCTCGACGCGCACCTGGCCCTCGCCACCGCGACGCCCGACCCGGCCGAGGCCCTCACCGTCCTCGACACCGCGATCCGCCACGACCCCTACGCCGAACCGCTCTACCAGCAGGCGATGCGCGTCCACGCCGCCCTAGGCCACCCCGACCAGATCCGCACCCTGCGCCGGACCCTGACCCGCCGCCTCGCCGAGATCGACGCCACCCCCGACGACACCACCACCGCCCTCGCCGACCAGCTCACCACCAACCTACGCCGCCGCCCCGCCGCACCCGACCCGCGCGGAGGACACCGATGACCCGCCCGACGACAGCCTCCACCTCCGCCGGTCGCCACGAACCTCCACCCCACCAGCCCGCCGCCGACGGTGTCCGCCCCCGACCCGCCGCCACCCCGGGGTCCGGGCACCCCCGCGTCGCCACCACCGCCGCGGCCGGCCAGCACCCGACGTCGACCCGCGCCACCCGCCGTGACGCCACCGACCGCGACCTCGCCGCCGCCGTCCGGCGCACCACCCACCTGCGCCTGGCCTTCTACGTCATGGTCCTGCTCGTCGCCCTCGTCGGGCAGGTCACCGGAGCCGTCGACACACTCGACATCCCGGCCCTCGTCGCGGTCCCCGCCGTCGCCGCGCTCGAACTCGGCGGCGTCGTGGTGATGGCCAACGCCGACGTCCGCCGCCGACTCGGCGAACGGGCGATCGGCCCCCGACTACTGTCAGCCGTCATCGCCGCCGCCGCCGTCACCTTCAACTGGACCGTCCACCCCGACCACCTCGCCGCAGGCTTCTACGCCGGCATGTCCGCCCTCGGCTACCTCGTCTGGCTCATGCACGCCGGAAACCAGCGCCGCGACCGGCTCCGCGCCACCGGCGACCTGCCACCCACCCCACCCGCCTACGAACTGATCAACCACTGGGCACGCCACCCCGCCGTCACCGCCCGGGCACACACCCTCGCCAAAGCCCACACCCTCGACCTGTACGAGTCCCTGGACGCCGCCCGCGCCGCGATCACCCGCGAACGCCGCGACGCCGCCATCGCCACCGTGCTGCACCGCAAGATCCGCGCCGCCGTCGACACCACCACCGCCGACATCGCCGTCCGCGTGTACGACCTCAACGAAATCGCCGCACGCCTCGCCGCCACCGCCGACTACACCGGACTGACCGCCCTCATCGCCGCCGACCTCACACCAGAACGGATCATCACGACCCACCGCCCCAACCGCCGTCCCTGGACCAAACGGACACACACCGCCGGCACACCCCGCACCTCCGACGCCACGCCACCCGCCGCCACACACGACCGCCAGCGCGGGGCGGAACCACGCAAGGCCCCCGACCCCGGACCAGGCGACAGCGGCCGGCCCCCGGCCGGCAACCACGACACCGCACCCCAGGCCACGGCGGTAACAGACGACAAGACCACCCCGAACCGGGCAAGCCGGAACAGCCACGGCGACAACCACCGCCACCGCGAACCGGACACCGCCGATGGTGACACCCACCACGAACCGGGCCCGCCCCGGACGACAGCCGAGGCGGTCGCCTACTGGCTGGACAGAGAACCGGACCTCGCCCCGGAACTGCTCGCCGAGAAGATCGGCAGATCGCTGCGATCTGTCTACCGGTACCTCCCGCACGACTACCCCCGCCGACCCGGAGTCCCACGCGACCGGACAAGCCAGCACCCGAACCACACGGGACAGCAGGCCCGGACAACCGAGTGACGAACACCGCTGACAGCACGGACGGCGCCAGCCTTCCTTCGTCTGCCTCATCGACGCCGCCGTCGTAGACGTCCACGCTGCGTCGACCGTCCTTACGGGGTGTCGGCGTACGGCTTCGAGTGCAGAGCCGGGTACGCCACCGAGCACACGGCAGCCATTGACATCTACGAGTACGGCTGTGGCTCGCGGCCGAGCTTGCTCTGCGACAAGCAACTACAATCAGTCCTGTTGATCGACCGGCAGCGTCCGGATCTGCCGAGTTGAGTGCGTCCGGTCAAGTTGATGGGACTTCAAAGTTTGGGTGTGGGTTGTGGTTATTGGTTTCGGATTGCTCGGGCGAGTGTGTCGATTTGCGTTTTGTTGTCTTGGTTGTTGCTGAGGTCGAGTGATTTGCGGATTTTTGCGAAGGGTGGAAGGTCGGTGTTGTCGATGAGTACGGGGATGAAGCGATGTCCGGTGGTGTGGGTGCGTTCGAGGAGTGCTGCGTAGTCGGCGCGGACGTCGGGTCGGGTCATGGTGGTGCGGCTGAAGAGGAGGATGCCGTTGGTGGTGCGTTGGAGGGCGTTTTCCTTTTCGATGATTTCGACGAGGCCGATGTCGATCCATTTGGCGAGGAATATGTTGAGTCCGCGTTCTTGTAGTGCGTGGGCGAGTTCCTCGGCCGTGTCCTCGTTGTCGGGGGCGTAGGAGATGAAGGCGTCGTATGTGTCATCTGGGGGGACATGGGTGGGTGCTGCGGTTGGGGCGTGGCGTCTGCGTGGGAGTTTGTCGCGGACGGCGAGGTAGCCGAACCATGCTGCGGCGGCGCCGATGATCGCGCTGATGATCGCGCTGATGATCGCGACGGTGAGGTTCCAGTCCACGGGGGAACGGTAGCGGACGGCGGTTCCCGGATGGTGTGAGGCGGTTGCGGCGTCGTGGAGTCAGGGTGTTGTTGATCGTGGTGGCCGGTGTCGGTGGTCGATGATCGTGTCAGATATGTGTCTGTTCGTTGGAGGCGGTGGCGTTGCCGGTGGTGGCGGGGGTGATGTTGACTGGCGGCCATCGTGGAGTGGAGGTGGTCGTTGGTGGACGACGTGCACCGGTTCGACGTGTTTGTTTCCTATGCTCCGGATGATCTCGCGTGGGTGGAGGTCCTGGTCAGGCGGTTGGAGGGGGCCGGGTTTCGGGTCTTTCTCGATGAGTACGTGATCTCACCTGGTGATGTGATCGTTCATGCGCTGGAGGAGGGGATCCTTACGTCGGCGGCGGGGGTGTTGGTGTGCAGCCCCCGGGCGGTGGCGTCGGCGCGGGTGATGAATCAGTACGCCGCGTTGTACGAGCGGGCCGTGGACGGTGGGCGGCGGTTGGTTCCGGTGTTGTATGAGGATGGGCCGTTGCCGCCGTTTCTCGGCACGCGGCGGTGGGTCGATTTCCGGGGTGTCGACGGGCCGGTGTATGAGGCGCGGGTGCGGGAGTTGGTGCATGCGTTGCGGGAGCAGCCGCCTCCGCGTTCGGAGGTGCCGTCGATGCCGGCGGGGACCGGGGTGCGGCCTGAGGGGGCCAGGTCGGGATTGTTGAGTGTGGGTGCTGATCGGGTCGAGCTGGTCGACCGTGACCGGCGGCGGCGGGTGGAGGGTCCGCTGTCGGGTGCTGCGCTGCGGGGGCTTTCGGCCGAGGTTCGGGCGTTGGGGGAGGCGCGCCGCGCCCGGCCGGAGCTGGTGACGCGTAGCGGCGGGCCTGGTGGGCGGCAGGTGGTGGTGCAGGAGGCGTTGCGGCGGGTCGGTGTGGGTCTCGGGGAGGCGTTCGCTGGCGGGGACGTTGGTCGGGCGTTGTCTGGGCTGGTCACGGACGCGCACGGGCATGGCGCGGAGCTGCGGTTGGCGGTGCACGCGTCCGGGGACGGTGTGGCGGATCTGCCGTGGGAGACGTTGATCGTTGCGGGGGCGGATCGGCCGTTGGCGTTGACGACCGATGTGCAGCCGTACCGGGTCGTCGATCCGGGTGAGGTGGTGCCGGCGGTGGGGGTGTCGGCGCCGTTGCGGATTCTGGTGGTCCTGGCCAGCCCGGAGGATACCGACGGCGCCGCGCTGTTGGATCTGGAGCGGGAACTGGCGGTCATTCTGGACGCGGTGGAGCCGGCACGCCGGACCGCGCGTGCGCATGTGCGGGTGCTGAATCTGGGCACGCTGGAGGATGTGCGTACCGCGTTGACGGTGGAGCGGTTCCACGTGCTGCATATCGGTTGTCATGCCGCGCCGCACGAGTTGATGTTGGAAGACGAGCAGGGGCGGGCGCGTCGGGTTGGCGCGCGGGAGTTGATCGAGGCGATTCCGCCGCAGCGGCGGCCGGCGGTGATCGTGCTGGCGGGTTGTTCGACCGCGTTGTCGGCGCGGGTGTCGGTGGAGGGCAGTAGCCGGGCGTTGCCGGGGTTGGCGCGGGAGTTGTTGGCGGCGGGTGTGCCGCAGGTGGTGGCGATGACCGCGCCGGTGACCGACCGGTATGCCGCGCTGTTCGCGGCCCGGTTCTACCGGGAGTTGGCCTCGGCGCGCGAGCCGATGGTCATCACCGCCGCCGCACAGGCCCGCCGTCTCGTCGAGGCCGACCGGGCAGGGTTGCCGGACGGGCATCCCGATGTGGCGCTGGTGGAGTGGGCCACGCCGGTGGTGTTCGTCCGTGGTGAACCGCTGCCGTTGTACGACGTGTCGGCCGGGGTGCAGGAGATTCCCCCGATGGCGGCGCCGGTGTTACCGGCCGGGGTGCCGCTGCGGGCGGTGGGTGACTTCGTCGGCCGTCGCCGGGAACTACGTGCCATGCTGACGGTGCTGCGTCGGCGGTCGCATCCGGGAGTGCTGGTCCACGGTATCGGCGGGGTCGGCAAGTCCAGCCTGGCCGCCGAACTGCTCCGCGCGGGCGGCGACGACGCCGGGATGATCGTCAGCGTGGTCGGGGCGACGACTGCGGACCAGGTGTTGGACGCTGTCGGGCAGGCCCTGTTCCGCGTCGCCTTGGGCGCGGGCCACTCGGACAGTCATCCTGACCGGTTGTTGGCCGCCTACCTGCGTACCCCGTCGGAGTCGTGGCGGCAGCGGTTGGACACCGCTCTGACGGTGCTGGCCGATCGGCCGGTGACCCTGCTGATCGACAACTTCGAAACCAACCTCGACCCGCGACCGGACGCTCCCGCCGTGCTGCGTGACGAGACCCTCGGCCTGTTCCTGACGGCCTGGATTCGCACACCCGGGGCGCACCGGCTGCTGGTGACCAGCCGGTACCCGTTCCGGCTACCCGACAACGCGCACGCCCGGCTGCACACCCACCATCTGGGTCCGCTGTCGTGGGCCGAGACCCGCAAACTCATCTGGCGGTTGCCCGGCCTCGACGCGTTGACCAGTGCCGAGCAGCGACGCGCGTGGACCGACGTCGGCGGGCACCCCCGCACGCTGGAATACCTCGACGCCCTGCTACGCGGCGGGCAGGCCCGCTTTCCCGACGTCACCGAACGCATGGAGAGCCTGCTCAACGGCAAGGGGATCACCGACCCGGCGCAGTGGACCACCCCGCAGGAGTCTGCCGACACCGTCCCGCCCGACGCCGTCGCGGGGACGGGACGCGGCGTGTTCGGGCGGGCGTTGGCCGAAGCGATCACGCTCACCGTCAACGACGCGCTCCTGGCTGATCTGCTTGGTCTCCTCGACACGGACACCCGCCACCTCCTCATCGGCGCCGCCGTGTACCGGAACCCGGCCAACGACCTTGCCCTGGCCTGGCACACCGCGACACCCGCCCCGCTGCCCGCAGACCCTGACCGTGACAGGCGCCTGGACCGCCTCGCCCGGGACCTCGCCGCCGCCCGGGCGGATAATCGACCGGCCGACATCAACCAGCTCGGGTACGAGCCGGAGCTGTTGGCTGACCTGCAGCGTGATCTGACCGAACTGCGCCGGCCCCCGCTGGCGACCACCAGCCCACCCGCGGCGGCCCTCACCACACTGACCCGCCTTGGTCTGCTCACCCCGATACCCGACAGCGGCGACCACGTTCGGCACGTCGTGCACCGGTGGACCGCCACCGCCCTGGCCCGTCTCCACCCCGACGCCACCCGGCAAGCCCACACCCGCGCCGCCGCCTACCACGACTGGCGCGTCCGACACCATCCCCAGGACCGCCTCGCCGACCTCAACGACCAGATCGAAGCCCGCTACCACCACTACACCGCCGGCGACCTCGACGCCGCCATCAGCCTCAGCTACACCATCCGGGACCAGCTACACACCTGGGGCGCCTGGGACTGGGAAACCACCATCTGCCACGAAACCCTGACCTGGCTCCCCCCGAACAGCTACAACAGCGCCGCCTTCACCCACCAACTCGGCATCCTCGCCCAGCTTCGGGGTGACTATGCCGGGGCGGAGCGCCGCTACCAGCAGTCCCTCACCATCTTCGAGGAGTTGGGCGACCGCGCCGGCATGGCCAACAGCTACCACCAACTCGGCATCATCGCCCAGGACCGGGGTGACTACCCCGAAGCGGAACGCCGCTACCAGCAATCCCTCACCATCTTCGAGGAGTTGGGCAACCGCGCCGGCATGGCCAACAGCTACCACCAACTCGGCATCATCGCCCAGGACCGGGGTGACTACCCCGAAGCGGAACGCCGCTACCAGCA
>NZ_JBSWXD010000041.1:0-42395 GCF_056160425.1 Micromonospora sp. ABR4_055 | reverse complement strand
CCACGCAGCCGCCCCGCCGCCCCGACTGCCGGCGCTGCCCGACTACCGCAGCCGGCCGCACCCGGCTCCGCCGGTCGGCCGGGCCCGGCTGCTCCCCGGCTGTCCGGCCGGACCGGGCCGATGAAGCCCGGCGGTGCCGCCAAGGGCCCGGGTCCGGTGCTGGGCGGGCAACGGGGTGCCGGCCCAGCCAGTGGCACCGGTCGCACCAGCCGCAGGACCGACGACCGGCAGCAGACCTGGGGGTACGGCGACGGTGGCGACGAGCTGTGGCAGACCGACCCGCCGGCTCCCGGCACCATCGACACCCCCGACGAGAAGCCGCCGCAGCAGCAGGGCCGGAGCCTGGGCCAGCGATGAGGCCGGCACACGGCCGAGCTGAGCCGGACGAAGCACCCGAAGCAGTATCATCCGGGCACAGCGCCGGGTCGCCCGGTGACTACCCGACGGAGAGGTGTGCTCCGCCCATGCGTGCTTCCCGGCGGTCGATCGGCCTGGTGGCAGCCGGGCTGCTCGGGCTGCTCGGCACGGTCCCGCTGCCCGCCGGGCCGGCGCAGGCCGACGAGACCCGGGACCAGTCCTGGCACGTCGAGGCGATGCGACTGCCCGAGGTGCACGAGATCACCCAGGGCGAGGGGGTGACCGTCGCGGTGGTCGACACCGGCGTCGACGCCTCCCACCCCGACCTGCGGAACAACGTATTGCCCGGGGCCGACCTTCACGACCGCGACAGCAAGGGCCACGTCGACCGGCGCAACCACGGCACCGGGATGGCGTCGCTGATCGCCGGGCACGGGCACGGGCCCGGCGGCCGCGACGGAGTGCTCGGGGTGGCGCCGAAGGCCAAGATCCTGCCCATCACGCTCTCCAGCCCGAAGACTGAGATCATCCTCCCCGAGTCCATCGCGCTCGGGATCAACTGGGCGGTCAACAGCGGCGCCGACATCATCAACGTCTCGCTCACCGGGTCATCCGACCCGGCGCTGGAGCAGGCCGTCGAAAGCGCCTACCGGCGCGGCGTCATCGTCGTCGCCGGCATCGGCAACCGCCGCGACATCCTGATCGGGCAGCCGGCCCGCAGTGAGTGGACCATCGCGGTGACCAGCAGCGGACGTGACGGTGGGCTCAGCCCGGAGTCGATCCGCGCCGAGCAGACCCACATCGCCGCACCCGGCGAGGACATCGTCCGAGCTGCCGTCGGTGGCGGCTACTACACGATGGACGGCGCCAGCTCCGCCACCGCGTTGGTGTCGGGGGCGTTCGCGCTGCTCAAGGCGCGGTATCCGGACGAGGACCAGGGCAAGCTGTTCCAACGGCTGGTCGGTACGGCGTACGACGCCGGGCCGCCCGGCAAGGACCTCGACTTCGGCTGGGGCATCCTGGACATCCACGCGGCGCTCACCACCGAGCCGGACGACCGGGCCAGCCCACGGCCGTCGCCGACCGCCAGCGACCCCGTCGCCTACCTGCCGCCCGAGCCGGGCTACGAATTCGGGCTCGACGAACTGATCGGCATGCTGATCTTCTTCACCATCCTCGGCACGGTGGTCACCGGCATCGTACTGCTGATCCGGTGGCTGCGGCGCCGGGCGGGACGTCCGGCCGGCTCCCGGGATGGTCCACCGCCGATGGCCGACGTCGGTGCACCGGTACCAGCGCCGGCGGCCCAGGCCGGGCCCGATCAGCCGACCGGGGGCGAGCCACCGACCGCCGAGGACGATTCGGTATGGCGTCCACCGAGCCGGTGAACGTACCCCGGCAAGCCGCCGGCCCCGTCGCGCCCGCCGCCAACCGGCGGCGGCCAGCGGTCGTCGTCGCCGCCGTACTGCTGACCATCCCCACCGCTGTCCTCTGGCTGGTCGCGGGTATCGCGTTCCTGGTCGTCACCTACCGCGCCGAGGGTGACGCGAAGTTCCTACTGTGGATCATCGCGTTCGCGATCCTCGGCCTCTGCCTGCTGCTGGTCTTCATGACCTTGGCCGGTATGCGGATCGTCTGGGTCGGCGGGCCGAACATGCTGCGGGCCCCGGCCGGGTTCACCGCCGGGCTGCTCCTCGTCGTGCTGGGCGGCCTGCTGCTGTTCGGCAAGATCGAATACCACCCGACGATGCTGCTGCCGATGGTCGTCGGAGCGCTGGCCGGACTGGCGGTGATCCTGCTCGCCACCCCGCCCGCGCGGCGCTGGCTGGCTAAGCAGTAGTCGCCGGTCAACCGGTGGTCGCGGCCGGTGGCGGATCCACCGGCAGCCAACGTCGACCGCTCCGGTCGAACCGGGCCAGCAGCTCGTCCCTGCCGTCCTGGTGCAGCACGTGCAGCTCGGCTCCGTCCGGCACGGCCAGTGCCCGCTGCTGCGGCCGCTCGTCGAGCCAGGTCACCGGGGTGTCCGGGCCGGGTTCCCACCGTACGACCGGCACCCACTCGTCGGCGGCGGTGAACGGCGATTCCGGCCCGAGCAGGCCCAACCGGGCGTACAGCCGATCGGGGGTGTCCCGGCCGGGGCCGTGCCAGCGGTGCACCGGGCCGGCCATCCGGTCGTAGCCGTCCGCCACGTACGCGTGCAGGTGGCGGTGCGGGACGACCAGCTGCATCCGGACCGGAACGTCCGGGTCCGCCCCGGCCCGATCCGCGTCGGCACGGTCCGCGTCGGCACCCTCAGTCACGGTCCGGCGCAGTTCGTCGAGCCACCGGCTGACCTGCCGGACCGCCTCTCCGGGCAGGCTCACCGCCGACGCGGTGCCCGGGTTGACGGCGAGCTGCCAGCGCGGGTCCGGCCAGTTCGCGAAGAGTCGCGCGCTGGAGGCGACGACCGACGGCGGCGGCACGTCGAACACCTCAGCCAGCATCGCCGGGGAGGTGAAGACCGGCACCGACGGTTGTCCCGCCTCGTCGGGCAGACACCACCAGGGGAACCGGGGGTCGGCCAGGTCGGTCGCGGCGGCGTCGGGGTCGGCGTCCGGCGGCATCGGTACGGTGAACTCGACCCGTAGCAGGGCGGCCATCACCGCGTCCGGGTCCTCGGCCGCGACGGCGGCGCGCAGCGCCCGAGCGATGTCGCCGGCATCGGGTGACGGTGCCAGCTCCCGCAGCTGCCCGGCGGTGATCCGGTGGGCGATCGGCAGTCCCGGGTCGACCGCCAGCCACCAGCTGTCGTCGGGGATCGTGGCGACCACCTCGGCCAGGGTGACCGTCACGTACCGTACCGACTCGCCCGGTAGTCCGGCGGCGATGGCCTGCGGCGAGGTGAAGGCCAGTACGTGTGGAGCGCCGTCGTGCTCGACGGTGGGCCAGGCGAACGGTGCCTGACCGGCGGCGGTCTCGGCCGACACCGGCAGCAGCAGCGGCCCGGTGCCGAGCGCCGCCAGGTAGCCCGCCAGGTCGGCGGCGGCGGCCATGCCCGCCTCGGCAGCGGTGGCCGGCCGCCACCCTGCGGAGGCCGACTCGGACAGTGGCTGCGGCCCTGGCTCCGGGTCGGCGGTCACCAGCTGCCGTCCTCGGCGAGCCGGTGCGGCCGTTGACCGAGGATCAGTGCGGTGACGGCCTGCTCCACCGACCGGCCGAGAAACCAGTCGCCGCCGTGGTCCAGCACGAACACCCGCTGTCGGGCGTCGATGGCCAGGATGCCGGTGCCGTCCGCTTCGACGCCGAGCGGGCTGACCGGTACGCCCAGCGTGTCGGCGAGTACGGCGAGGGTGGCGACGGTGTGCACGGCGCGCAGCGGATCGAGGTGGACGGTGCTCGGCGCGACCGCCTCGCCGGGGCCGTCCGGTTCGACGTACAGGCCGCCGAACTCGGCGTACGCCTCGATCGCGGGACCGACCACGGTGTGCTGCCGCCCGTCGGGGCCGACGTGCGCGGCGACCCGCAGGGCCCAGTCGCGGCCCCGCTGCTCGTCGCGCCGGCAGGGCTGCCAGCCGGCTAAGGTCAGGGCGGCCAGCACCTCCGTCGGGAACCGGTCGTCGCCGGGCATCAAAGCGTCTCCATCCCGAACCAGTCGAGCAGTTGGCGGCAGGACCGGCACGGGGCGACCGCCGTGCCGTGGGCCGGATCGTCGGGCTCGCGGATCAGGGTGACCCGGATCCTGGCCGCCCACAGCGCCGCGCGGGCCGCAGCTGGGGACAGTTCGGGGCCGGGCTGGCGCTGCTGTACGGCGTACAGCCGGTCGGAGATCAGCACCGGCTCGGCGCACCAGCCGACGAAGCGTTCCCGCTGACCGACCGGAAGTTCGTCCAGGATCCGCCGCACCAGCGGGTGCAGCTGCGGGAGATGGTCGCCGCGCACCGAGGTGTGGGTGTGGACCTCGCCGTCGACCAGCAGAGCGGCTGCCGTCAACGGCAGCGTGCGTACCGCCATCACGCTCTCCTTTCCGCCGGTCTTCCGGGTCCGGCCGGAGGCCCCGGGATCCCGCCGTAGAGCGTAGACAACCGGTGCCGGTCGTTGCTGCCTGCTGCGGCCCGGCGGCGACGCGGTCGTTCAGACGCGGTCGTTCACCGGACACCAGGTCTGGTGGTGCTGCGATATCGTCGGAATCCCCTGTCCCACCGTGTACGAAGCCCGGAGCGATGACGCGCACCCTCTTGGTCAGTCCGGACCAGCCAGGCGCCTATCCGTCGATCGGTGACGCGCTCGCGGCGGCGTCCGACGGGTCGGTGGTGGCCGTCGACCCCGGCACCTACTACGAGGCGGTGTTCGTCAACGATCGACAGATCACTGTGGTCGCCGCGCAGGGTGCCGGTTCGGTGACCGTCGACGCCTCCGCCGGCAACTATCCGACCGTGTCCGCCAACGGCGGCACCCTCGAACTGCGTGACCTGGTGCTGCTGGCCGGCGACGCGCCGACGGTGGCGGTCGACCGGGCACGGCTGACGATGACCGGCTGCCAACTGCGGGCCGGGTTCGGCGCCGGCGTCGTGATCGGCAACCGGTCGAGTTTCACGCTGACCCGGTGCACGGTCACCGGGGCGCGGCACGGCCTGGTGGTCGAGGACTCGGACGGCACCGTCGACGGTTGCGAGTTTACCGACCTCGCCGAGGACGGCGTGATCGTGCGGATCGGGGCCGCGCCGACCATCCGGGCGTCGACGATCAGCGGCTGCGGCAACCGGGGCGTCTACATCTACCAGCACGGCCGTCCGGTGCTGGAGACGTGCGAGATCTTTCGGACCGGCGGTGCCGGGGTGGCGGTCGCCCACCAGAGCGCGCCGACGCTGCGGCGCTGCCGGATCCGCGACACCCGTGGGCCGGCGGTCTCTTTCGGTCGGGGCTGTGCGGGCAGTGTCGAGGAGTGCAGCACCGAGAACACGGCGATGCCGGCGTTCGACATCGCCGAGGGGGCCGAGCCGACCATCGTCACCGGTACGGCGAGCCGACGTGCGGTGTTCGGCGCGGCCGCCGCCGCGTCGGCCGGCGGGCCGGACACCGCCCGTACCGAGGAGTTGCTGGCCGAGCTCGACGCGATGGTCGGCCTGGAGTCGGTCAAGGACGAGGTACGCGGGCTGATCGACGAGATCCAGGTGAACGAGTGGCGGCGTGGCGCCGGGCTGCCGGTCAGCGCGGTCAGCCACCATCTGATCTTCGCGGGCGCGCCGGGCACCGGTAAGACGACGGTGGCCCGGATCTACGGTGAGCTGCTGGCCGCCCTGGGGGTGCTGTCCGGCGGGCCGTTCCGCGAGGTGTCCCGGCGCGACCTGGTCGGGCAGTACCTGGGCCACACGGCGGAGAAGACGGCCGCCGTCTTCGAGCAGGCTCTGGGCGGTGTGCTCTTCGTCGACGAGGCGTACACCCTGTCCCGGTCGTTCGGCAGTGGTGGGGACTTCGGTCAGGAGGCGATCGACACCCTGGTCAAGCTGATGGAGGATCACCGCGACGAGATCGCGGTGATCGCCGCCGGCTACACCGGGGAGATGCGGCAGTTCCTCGACGCCAACCCCGGCCTGGCGTCCCGGTTCGCCAGGACGATCGAGTTCGGCAACTACACCCCGGAGCAGTTGGTGGTGATCGTCGAGCGGATGGCGGCGAACGACGAGTACCTGCTCGCCGCCGCGGTGCCGGAGGTCCTGCTCGGACACTTCTCGGCGGTGCGGCGGGACGAGAGCTTCGGCAACGCCCGCGAGGCGCGCAAGCTCTTCGAGGGGGTACGCAAGGCGCAGGCGCAGCGGCTGCGCCAGTCCGGCCAGCGGCCCAGCCTGGACGAGCTGCGTTCGGTGACCGAGGCCGACGTCCGTACGGCGACCGGACGCTGAGCGATGACGACCGACCCCGGCCCTCCCGCCGACCAGTCGTCGGGCGCACCGACCGGCTGGCAGCAGTGGGCACCGCCCCGACAGCGCGACGCCGCGCCGATGCCCGCAGCGGCACCGCCACCTGCAGCCGCACCACCGACGCTGGGTGTGGCCGGCTCGGCCCCCACCTCGGAGCTGCCGATGGTCCACGCTGCCGGACTGTCGACCGGGCGGGTCGCGGGCAGTACGACCGGACAGGTCGCGGGCAGTTCGACAGCGACTCCGCTGGCGGCGCGGGCCGCCGTGCCGGTGCCGCCGGCCGGATCAGGATCGGGCCAGCCGACCTCGGACATGATCCCCGGCATCGCCGGGTCGGCAGCTGCGGCGTCGACCCCGGCAGCGACGTCGGGCAGCCGGATCCGGCCCCGGCGGGTCCGCCCCGGCACCGGCCCGTTCGCCATCGGGCAGCTGGTCTACTGGCAGCTGGCGGCGACGGTTTTGCTCGCCGCGTACCAGCGGGGGCCGGTCGTGGCGCTGGTGACGGCGGCGGCGCTGGCCGTGCTGCTGGCACCGACGGTGGTCCGACTGCGCGGGCGGTGGCTCTACCAGTGGCTGGCGGTGTGGTTGCGGTACCGGCTGCGGCCCCGGCGGTTGCCGGCCGGTGGCGGCAACCGGGCGGCGGGCCTGCTGCGGTTCGTGGAGCCGACCGCGATAGTGGACGATGTCACGGTCAGCGGCCGGACGATGGCGACGATCAGTCACCGGGGTGGCGTCTGCGCCGTCGTAGAGCTCGACCCTGCCGCCGGCTCGCTGTTCGTCGGCTCCGCGCTGAGTCTGCCGTCCCCGGCGGCGCTGCTGCCGGCGGCGGATCCGGCTGCCCCGCCGATCTCGGTGCAGTTGCTCGTTCAGGTCGCGGCGGCACCGCGCGCGCACACCGGCCGAGGGCTGGTGGAGCGCTCCTACCGCGAACTGACCGGCGGTGACGTGCCGGCCCGTCGGCGGGCCTGGCTGGTGCTCCAGGTGATGCGTACGCCGGACAGCTACACCGATCGGGAGCTGGCACCGGCGCTGGTGTCGTCGGTCCGGCGGGTCCAGCGCCAGCTGAAGCAGGACCGGGTGCCGGCCCGGCTGCTGGGCGGCGACGATCTGCTGACCGCTGTCGGCTACCTGGCGCAGCTGCCCAGCCGGCTGGACAGCGGCAACGTCTATGGCACCGCCAGCAACCGGGTCGCCGGCGAGGAGACCTGGCAGGCGTGGTGGAGCGGTGAGGTCCCGCAGGTCTGCCGCCGGCTGCTGCGCTGGCCGGAGCTGCCGTGGCAGCTGGACGACGTGTTGCGGCAGCTGCCGATGGTCGACACGGTGGTGTCGGTCGCCGTCGCCCGGGAGCCGGGGCATCCGACCGAGGCGGCCGCCGGGGACGTGACGGTGTCGGCCGCGGTCCGGCTCACCGCCGCCGATGTGACGACGCTGGCCGTCGGCGACCAGGCCCTGACCGAGGCGGTACGCGAACGCGGCGGGCTGACCGAGCGGATCGACGGTGAGCATGTCCGTGGGCTGGCCGCCACCCTGCCGCTCGGGGGGTTTCTGCCGTGACGGGTCCGTTGTCGATCATCCCGCCGGCCGGCCTGCACACCACCGGTCCGGAGGCACTCGGCGACGTACGGTTGCGGGCCGGCGGCGACGGCATGGTCGTCGGGCGCAACCGGCAGGGCGGGCCGGTCGCGGTGCGGCTGTTCCGCCCGGAACCGACCCGGTTGCTGCTGGTCGGCGGGCTGCGCTGCGCGCAGCTGCTCACGCTGCGGGCGATGGCGCTCGGCGCGCACCTGTTCATCCAGACCGCCCGCGAGCCGGACTGGCAGGGGATTCTGCACCAGTGCGGTCTGGGTCGGGAGTCGGCGTCGTTTCTGCCGCCCGGTGCCCAGCCGCCACCACCGCCGTCACCGGCGCATCCCCAGCTGCTGGCGGTGGACGTCGGCCCGGCGATGGGCGGTACGCCGGAGGTGGGGGCGCCGTGGCGGACGACGATGGTGGTCCGCAACGACGTCGGCAGTTGGGATCTCGATCCGCTGGTCCGCAGTGACCTGGTGGTGCTGCAGCGGTTGACCGCCGCCGAAGCGGCACTGGTGGCGTCGGCGTTGGGGTTCACCGAGGCGCAGAGCTGGTTGACCCGGATCCATCCGGAGATGGTCGGCCTGGTCAGTCAGGGCCGGCTGCAGTGGGTGATGCTGCATCCGACGTCGATGGAGTCGGCACTGCTCGGCCCGGTCGGCCGGCCCTGACCGGGCCAGGTCATCTGCCGGTAGCCGATCAGGTCTGCCGGAGTTCCGTCAGGTCGGTGGCGCCGCGCAGGAACAGCAGTCCGACGCCGACCGTGGCCAGGGCGGCCACCATCGCACCGACGCCGAGCAGCGCCAAGTCGTCGAGGGGTACCTGCACCGGCACGGTGATGCCCGGGTGTTCGATCGTCCGGCCGTACTCCGTCCAGTCCTCGGGGGTGCGACAGGCATCCGCCGGATCGCAGAACGTGGTCGTACGGGCCGGAGGAGACCTCCGTTCCGAGCGCCCTGGCCATCATCGTGCCGGCGGTCAGCGCCACCAGGGTCGCCGGTAGCAGCGGGGTGAGGGTCTGGACCAGGACCGAGCGGGCCAGCACCCCGCGTGGTACGCCGGTGGCGACGAGTGCCGCGTTGGCACGGCGGCGCTCCACGATGCCTTCGACGACTGCGACGGCCAGACCGGCGGCTGCGATCGCCAGGCCTACCAGGACCGCGATGTGCACCAGGGTGACCGCGTTGAAGTAGAAACTGTTGTCACTCGGACTGTACGGCTGGCCGCTCTGTTCGGCGAGGATCCGGCGGACCCGGTCCCAGCTGCCGAACTCGGCCGCCATGTAGGCGCTGAACCCGGCGGTGCCGGCGCCGAACAGGACGCAGACCAGCAGCCCGGCGAAGGTCCGTGCGCCGTGCCACGGGTCGGCGGTCAGCCGTCGGGCGGCGAGCAGGGTCGCGGGGCGGCGGGCCACTCGCCGCAGGATCCGCCCGCATGCGTACGAGATCCAGCCCGTACCGGTGGCGACGCCGATCGCGATGGTCAGCGCCCCGGTGAACGCGATGGCCGCGACGCCCCACAGTGGGGCTTCCCGGCCGGCAGCCCAGTCGACGAGCGGCCGGAACAGGAAGGTCACCACCAGGCCGCCGAGGATGAGCAGGCCGGGCCACCACCCGGGCCGCCCTTGCCTGCGCCGGCGCTGTACGCCGAGCGGGGACACGACGACCGTACGCAGCAGGGCGGCGGCGACTGCGGTTGCGAGCAGCGGGATGCCGGCCACGATCAGGATCAGCGACCAGACCGGGGGCAGTACGTCGGTGGGCAGTGGCAGCAGGCCGTGCTCGTCCGGGCGGTGCAGCAGTCGCCGGCCGGCCAGGTACACGGCCAGCCCGGTGACGGAGCCGAGCGCACCGGCCAGCCCGGTTTCGGTGGCGGCCAGCGCCCGGACCTGGCCGGGGGTGCCGCCGGCCAGCCGGATGGCGGCGAGCCGCTGGTCACGGGCGGGCGCACCGAGTCGGGCGCACTGCCCGGCGAGGGCGAGGACCGGGATCGCCAGGAGGAACAGGGCGATGGTGACTCCGGTCCGCAGCTCCGCCTCGGCGATCAGCGCCGGGCCGTACTGCGGGGACCGGTTGGATCTTCCGTCCGGGACGGTCGGCACGGCGATGACCGTGGCGGCGGCCAGGAAGGTGACGGTGGTGAGCAGCGCGGCGGCGGTGAGGACGATCCGTACCGTGTCGGTGCGGGTGCCGACGAGGCCGAGCCGCAGCAGGGTGGCCGGACGGATCACGACCGGGCCGTCCGGGCGACGACTGGGCCGAGCCCGGCCGGGTCGATCTCGCCGTCGCGCAGCATGATCTCCCGGTCGGCGTACCCGGCGACCCGGGGGTCGTGGGTGACGAGCACGACGGAGGTCCGTTGCTCGCGGGCGAGCCGGACCAGCTGGCCGAGGACCTGCTCGCCGGTGAGGCTGTCCAACGCGCCGGTGGGTTCGTCGGCGAACAGCACCCGAGGTTCAGTGATCATCGCGCGGGCCAGCGCGCACCGCTGCTGCTGGCCGCCGGACATCTCGCCGGGCACGGTGTCGGCCTGGTCAGCGACGCCGAGCCGGTCCAGCCAGGTGAGCGCCGCGGTCCGTGCTGCTCGCCGCCCCGTGCCGGCGAGCAGCAGCGGAAGCGCGGCGTTCTCCGCTGCGGTCAGCTCGGGGACGAGCTGACCGAACTGGAACAGCACCCCGAGTTCGGTACGCCGCAGCACGGCGCGGGCCGACTCGGAGAGCAGGTCGATGCGCTGGTCGCGGTAGTGGATCTCACCGGCGTCCGGGCGCAGGATGCCGGCGAGGCAGTGCAGCAGGGTGGACTTGCCGCACCCGCTGGGCCCGGTGACGGCGACGATCTCGCCTTCGGCGACGTCGAGGCTGACGCCACGTAGCGCCGGGGTGGCGCCGTACGAGCGGACGACTCCTCGGCCGGAGAGCAAGGGACTGTTCATTGACGTACCTCCCGGTGCAGGTCGGTCGGCGCGGTGCTGCTGCTGGTCGGCGTGGTGACGCTGCTGCCGTGGCTGGTCGAGGCCGCCGTACGGCGGATGCGCGGCGGGCCGGTCGCCTGGCAGTTGGCGATCCGCCGGCTGCAGGTCGACGGCGGCGGCAACGCCCGGCAGGTGTGCGGGGTCGCGGTCGCGGTGGCCGGCGCCATCGCGTTGCAGGCGCTGTTCACCGGCGTCGACGACGACTTCGTCCGACAGACCGGTGCCGACCCGGACCGGGCCAGCCACCTCGCCCATCTCGGCGTACCGGACCGGTCGACCGGCGACGCGCTGTTGACCCGGCTGCGCGCGGTGCCGGGGGTCGACTCGGTCGCCGGATACCGGTCCACCTCGGTGTTCGCCGGCTCCGGCGACGGCGAGAGTGCCGGCGGCGTCGCACACCGCACCGATGAGCTGGTCATCGCCGACTGCCGGGGGCTCGCCGAGCTGATCGTGGCGACCGACTGCGCCGACGGTGCCGTCTTCCGGGTCGCACCGCCTCCCGAATACCTGCGATCCGTGACCGTCGACGAGCAGGGTCGGCTGGTGGAGACACCGGTCGAGCAGATCCGGGCTGGCGAGCGGGTGCAGGTCGCGCCCGGTGGGTACGAGTGGACGATTCCCGTCGACGCCCGACCGGCGCAGTCGCGCGTCGATCCGTACGGGATCGGTCGGTTCGGGATCTTCGCCACGCCGGCCGCGATCGACGTCGACGCGGTCGGCCGGCTGCCGACAACGGCGTACCTGCAGATCGACCCCGGCCAGCCGGACGCGGTCGAGCACGTCCGCAACCTGCTCGCCACCGCCGGACCGATGGACCTGCTGTCCACCCTGTCCGCGACGACCGAGGCGCGGCGGTTCACCAGCGTCCGTCGTGGACTCGTCGTCGGCATCGTCGTCACGCTGCTGCTGATCGCCGCCAGCATGCTGGTCACCATGCTGGAACAGCTGCGCGAACGGCGCCGGCTGCTGGCCATGCTGGACGCGTTCGGCGCACCCCGGCGGGCGCTCGGCTGGGCGGTCGTCTGGCAGCATCTGGTGCCCGTGCTGCTCGGGCTGGTCCTGGCGGTGGCCGCCGGGGTCGGGCTCGGTGCGGTGCTGCTCGGCATGGTCGGCCGCGACCTCGTGGTCAGCTGGTGGACGGTGGCCGGGGCCAGCGCGGCGGGTGCCGGTGTCGTGCTGCTGGTCGCCGCCGCCGGCCTGCCGGCGCTGTGGCGGCTGATGCGCGCCGACGGGCTGCGGACCGAGTGATGCTGGACGGGCTGCGTGCCGGGTGACGCTCAGACGCCGGACGGGAAGGTCTCCGGTTCACGCAGCTCGACATGCGGGGTCCGCAGCGGGCGCACCCCTCGGCTGCGGTCGAACCAGAGGAACGCGTCGTAGCGGTCGCCGAGCACGGTCGGCACGTAGTTGCCGCGCCGTTCCATGTTCGGCTGGTAGACCACCCCGATCGCCCGGTGGTCCAGCTCGTCGGTGAGCAGATCCGGTCTGCCGTCGGTGGGGAAGACGAACAGCGACTCGGCCGGGGCCGCGACGGAAAGGATCGCTTCCAGCGACCCCGGCCGGGCCGGCGGTACGGGAATCAGCCGCATCGGTGCGCCCCAGGTGTCACCGGCCACCACCGTTCCCCGGTAGGTGCCGAAGCCGACCAGGACCACCCGGTCCCGGCCGTACCGCTCACGTGCCAGCTGCCCGATGTTGACCTCGCCGAGCTCGGCCATGTCGGTGGCCCGGGCGTCGCCGACGTGCGTGTTGTGCGCCCACACCACCGCGCGGGCGTCCGGACCGTACCGGTCGAGCAGCCGGGCGAGGGTGTCGTCCATGTGCCGGTCCCGGACGTTCCAGGCCAGCCGGCCACCGGACACCAGTGCCCGGTAGTAGCGTTCGCCCCCGGCCACCACCTCGGCGTTCTGCCAGGCACCGAAGCTGCCTGCCCCGTCGGCGGCGGCGTCGCGCCGCAGCCGGACCAGCAGGTCGATCACCTCCGCCTCGCAGCCGGCGGGCACCAGCCGCAGGGCGGTCGCGTACTCCTGCGGGTCCTCGCCGTACGGTTCGAAGCAGCGGTACGCGTCGAGCGCCGCCGGCACCTGGTCCGGTCGATGTTCCCGCAGGTAGACGAGGATCTCGCGGAGCGACTCCCACAGCGAGTAGACGTCGAGCCCGTGGAAGCCGACCCGGGCGGATTCGCTGACCGAGTCGTTGTGCCGGCGCAGCCAGCGGCAGAAGTCGACCACCTCGTCGTTGGCCCACATCCAGGTGGGCCAACGTTCGAAGGTGGTCAGCGCGTCGCGCGGGTCGCGGGGGGCGTCGAGCCGGCCCCGGACGCTGCGGTCGACCCGGTCGCAGTCCGGCCAGTCCCCTTCGACGGCGATGAAGGAGAAGCCGTGCTCGGTGACCAGTCGGCGGGTGACGGCCGCCCGCCAGCCGTAGAACTCGTGTGTACCGTGGCTCGCCTCGCCGAGCATCACCACCCGCGCGTCGGCGGCCCGTTCGATCAGCGGGTCGAGGTCGTCGGCGTCGACCAGCGGTCGCGCCAGCGCGGTGATGTCCGCGGCATATCTGGCCACCGGGCCCGGGTACCCGGGCGTTACCGGCACAAACCCCGTCAGCCGGGGTCGCTGGAACCGGCGAGGCGGGTGTTGCGGGCGGGTTCGGGCTAGGCTGCCTGAGCATGGAGGAGCAATCGCCCGACGCTGAGCCGAGGCGGTCCCGCGCCCCACGGGCCAGGACACCGACGGCCGGCGTCACGCCGCCCGCCGCCATCGCTCCCGTGTTGTTCCAGCCACCGTCGAGCGCAGCCGGCAGCGCCGAGAGCCCCGCCAAGAAGGCCACGCCGGCGAAGAAGACCGCCGCGAAGAAGACCGCCGCGAAAAAAGCCGCCGCGAAAAAGGCGACTCCGGCAGCGGAGCCCACGGCGGCGGAGAAGCCTGCGGCGAGGAAGACCACGCCAAGAAAGACCGCCGCCAAGAAGACCGCGCCGACGAAGAAGACCACCGCGAAGAAAGCCGCGCCGGCGCCGGATCCGGCCGGCACTCCCCCGCCAGGTCCGGTCCCCGGCGGTACGCTGCGACAGCTGTTGGCGCGTCCGGCGTACGCGCCGGAACTGCTCGCCCTGGCCGCGGTGGAACGGATCGGGCCGGCGGCGCGGGACTGGGCGGCCCGGCTACGCGACGACTACCCGGCGGCCAGCGACGATGCACTGGCCCGGCTGGCGGCGCGCCGGTTCACCCGGCTCGCCGGGGCCGGCGCGGCGGTCGCCACCGCCGGCGGGCTGCTCGGCCCGGCCCTGGAGCTGGTGACCCTCGGCTGGACGCAGGCTGCTGTCACGCTGCACGTGGCGGCCGCGTACCGGCATGATCCGACCGACCGGGACCGGGCTGCGGAGCTGCTGGCCCTGACCGGCATGCAGCCGGACGTCGCGGCGGCCCACGCCGCGCTGGACGCGGCGGGCCGGCCGACGACCGACGACGCCGAGGATCCGGCGTTGCGGCTGCTCGGCGGTGCGCAGCGGTTCACCGAGGCGGTGAGCCGGTTGACCGGCGGCGGTTGGGCGCTGCTGCGGTTGCCGGCCCGGTTGCTGCCCGGTGGGCGGGCGCTGGTCGCCTGGTCGGGTGACACGCTGCTGCTGGAGCGGCTGGCCGCGCGGGCCAGCGCGCGCTATCGGCCGGTCACGCCGGCTGCGCCGGTCACAGCCAGCTGAACCAGTCACGGGGCAGCAGCGCGTAGCCGACGAACGCGAAGACGTCCAGCAGGGTGTGCGCGATGATCAACGGCATCACCCGGCGGGTACGCAGGAAGAACAGCGACAGCACCACACCCATGATCACGTTGCCGAGGAACGCTCCGAAGCCCTGGTAGAGGTGGTAGGTGCCGCGCAGCAGGCAGCTGGTGGCGATGACCGCGCCGATCCGCCAGCCGAGTTGCCGTAGCCGGGTCATCAGGTAGCCGACCACGATCACCTCTTCCAGGATGGCGTTCTGCGCGGCGGCAAGGATCAGCACCGGGACCGTCCACCACAGTTGCGGTAGCGCGGCCGGGACCAGGCTGGCGTTGAGCCCGAGCAGCGCGGCGATCCAGAACAGCCCGAGTCCGGGCAGCCCGATCGCGGCGGCCAGGGCGGCTCCCCAGGCCAGGTCGCGCAGCGGTGACCGGGCGTCGAGCCCGAGCCGGGCGCGGGCGTCGGCCCGGTCCCGGCTGAGCAGGTGGACCGCCAGCAGGACCGGCACGAGGGCGAAGAAGATCCCGAGCAGTTGGTAGGTCAGGTCCAGCCAGGGGCGGGCCGACTGGGAGGCGTTCATGGTGGCGGTCTGCTGCCCCAGCGGCCGGTCGGCGGTGAGTCGCGCGGTGATGGTGACCAGGGCGTAGATGGCGGACTGGCCGAGCGACACGCCCAGGACCAGGAGCACCTCGGCGCGCAGCAGGCGCGGTGGCAGCGGGGCCGCCGGGTGGGCGTCCGGGTTGCTGCTGGCCGGTGGTGGCGTACCGGCGAGGTCGACCGTCACCGGACCACTGTGCCCGAGCGGGTACGGCACGGCAATGTCGCACATCGGGTACGTCGACTCGCTACGAAGAGTGCTCACCCTGGAACTCAGTGATACGGAGTCAGTGGCGGCACGGTGACGGGAAGGCCTTGATGAGCGATCTCGCGCAACTGTTGAAGGAGAGCTGGGTGCTCGTCGAGGAGGAGCGCGACCAGGTGGCGGGCTACTTCTACGCCCGACTGTTCCTGGACCGGCCGGATCTTCGCCAGCTCTTCCCGGTGCAGATGGACACCCAGCGGCGCTGCCTGATCGAGGCTATCGTCTCTGCCGTCGGCTCGATCGACGACCCGGAGCAGTTCACCGACTACCTGCAGTCACTCGGGCGGGCCCACCGCAAGTTCCAGGTGCAAGCTGCGGACTACGCCGCGTTCGGCGGCATGCTGTTGGAGGCGCTGCGCACCGTCGCCGGTGACCGGTGGAGCGTCGAGTACGACGAGGCCTGGGGTGCCGCACTGGAACTGCTCATCACCAACCTGGTCATCGGCGCCGAAAGCGACCCGAACCCGGCATTCTGGCACGCCGAGGTGCTCGACCACGAACGCCGGGGCACCGACGTCGCCGTGCTGACCTGCCGGCCGCTGCAGCACCGACTGGAGTACCAGCCGGGGCAGTACGTCAGCGTCGAGGTGCCGCGCTACCAGCCAAGGCTGTGGCGCAGCTACTCGATCGCGAACGCGCCCCGGGCGGACAACACTCTGGAGTTCCATGTCCGGGCGGCCGCTGCCGGCTGGGTGTCCAGCGCGCTGGTCCGCCGGGTCCGCCCCGGCGATCTGCTGCGGGTGGCCGCCCCGATGGGCTCCATGGTGCTGGACCGGGACTCGCCGCGCGACATCGTCTGCCTGGCCGGCGGGGTCGGTTTCGCCCCGGTCAAGGCCCTGATCGACGAGCTGACCCGGTACAACCGCAGCCGCTGGGTGCACGTCTACCTGGGCGGGCGGACCCGCGACGACCTGTACGACCTGGCCGAGCTGAGCCAGCTCTGCGCCGCCTACCCCTGGCTGAACGTGGTGCCCTGCTGCTCGGACGACCCGGGCTGGACCGGGGAGCACGGCGAGGTCGCCGACGTGCTGGCCCGCTACGGCCCGTGGTACGAGCACGACTTCTTCGTCGCCGGGTCGGCCGGCATGGTCCGGTCCAGTCTGCGTCGGCTCGCCGAGCTCGACGTCCCGGCCGAGCACATCCACTACGACAGCTTCGGCGAGGTGTGATCGCTTTGCCCGGTCAGTACACCCAGGGCCGGCCGCTGTCCCGGTACTCCTCGACCGGCACCAGGCTGGTCCCCGGTGCCATCCGATCGACGTACAGCCGGCCCTCCAGGTGGTCGATCTCGTGCGCGACCAGCCGGGCCATCGCCCGGTCGAAGGACGTGATCACCCGGCCACCGTCGAACCGGGAGTGTTCGACGTCGATCCGCAGCGGACGCGGCACCAGCCCACGCACGTCGAAGTAGGACAGGCAGCCCTCGTACTGGTCATCGGTCTCCACCGCAACGTCGACAACCCGCGGGTTGAGCAGCGTCAGCGGCTCGGCTCCCGGCTCCGGGGGCCGGACCAGGGCCGCCGCCCAGGGCAACCCGATCTGCGGCGCGGCCAGGCCCACCCCCTTGCCGAACGGGTGCAGCTCGTCGAGTCGGGCCAGCATGGCCCGCAGCCGGGCGACGGTGTCCAACGCCACCGCCTCGTCGGCCGGTAGTTCGAACGGCTGCACCTGCTGTCGGAGCATTTCGGCGCCGCGCTGCACGATCCCGATGGCCCGCATCCGTTCGCTGGCCCGCTGCTCCGGCCGCGTCTCGGTCCCGGCCGGTGACCCGGCCTGACCGCCCGTGTGGGTCGGCGGCACGGACCGGAACCGCCACTCCAGCCGGTACCGGGCGTTGAGCAGCGGCGCGTCGGTCGACCACTCCAGCACCGACCGGCCGTTCACCCGCTGCCGGCGCACCGGCGTTCGCAGCGGGGCGTCCTCCGCAGACAGGGACGTCTCGACCCCCCAGACCTGGGGGTCGAGCGCTTCCGGGAAATCCAGTCGTACGGTGAGCTGCCGGGTGGGCAGCCGGACGGCACGTTGGAACCACTGTCCCCACTTCTCCTGGCCGACCCGGTAGGTGTACTCGATGCTGGTGCGCTGCCCCGGGTACAGCGGGAACCGGCCGTCGGAGTTCTCGAAGAGCAGCCAGACCTCTTTGAAGGCGTCCCGGTCGTGCTTCTTGCGCCACTGCATCGGCTCCTGGTGCCCGGGGGTGCCGCAGAAGGCGTGCAGGTCCAGCTCGACGAAGGTGAGCGGGTGTTCCCGGTGGTGCCGGTTGGACCGGTCCGGATCGTCGGGGTACCGGTCGACGGCGACCCGGACCAGGTAGCGGGTGACCGGTTCGGTGCCGGCGTTGTAGAGGGCCCGCCGGATCGTGCAGTGGTAGTAGCCGTCCCGGTAGGCGAGGGTGGCCACCTCCTGCTCGACGATGAGGCCGGTGCCGGGTGGCATCCACTGTTCGGGCACCGGCGGGTCGCGCGGCGGGGTGCTGGTACGGCTGTGCCGCAGTTCGTCGTACTCCTGGTAGCGCTGCCAGATCGCACCGCCGGCGCCGAGCACCGCTTCGGCCCGGCGGGCGAAGTCCTCGGTGGGGCGGTGCCGGCGGCCTTCGACGTGGCTGATGTACGACGGATCGAAGCCCATCCGGGCGGCCAACTGCTTCTTGGTCATTGCCCGGTCCAGGCGCCACTGGGCGAGCTCGGCCGCGAACGTGTCGGCGGCGCGGTCGATGGGCGAGCTGGTCATCGCAAGGCGTCCCCTCAGGCCGGATCCACAGTCTGCTTTCCGACTCGGACACCCGGTCGGATTTGGCGCGTTGCCGACAGAGCACTTGACAGCACGGATCAGAGCACTCTGCGAAATTCGCCCATCACCCACCGCCACGGAGTGTCATCACCCTGGCTGGAAGTTTCGCCGATACTCTGGTTAGCCTAGCCTTAGCAAGCTAGGGTGAACCATCGGCAGCTGGCGGAAGGATCGAAAGGTGAGAACGTTGAGGCGAGGCACGTGCGACCCGGTTGATCACGGGAACGCCACCTCCTTCTCGGTTGCCACCGTTACCTGCCCGGTTGCCACCGCGCCGACCGATGGTTGCTCATCGTGACCGCCGTCATCGACCCCCGGGCCCGCGCCGCCGCTCCGCTGGCCCCGATCACCGCCACGCTGCGCACCGCGTTCGGCACCGACGACCTGCCCGGCCTGCACGCCGGTCTGCTCGTCGACGACCAGACCGGCTGGCTGCCCGCCACCGAGCTGATCCACGGCGGCCACCTGCCCCGGCTGCTCGACTCGGCCGCCCGGCGCTGGCAGGCGAAGCGGCACGCCGCCGCCGCCCTCGCCTGGAAGGCGTACAGCTACTGGGTGGCGCTGCCGGTCGCGCTCGGCTGGGCGTCGGCCCGCCGGGTGCCGCTGATGCGCGCCGACGACGTACTGCTGCGGATGGACGACGACGGACCGCTGGTCGACGTCGGCCTGCGCCCCGGGATCCCGGTGGCGGTGCTGCCGCACGACCCGATCGCGGCGGCCGGGCTGCCCGAGGTGCTGGTCGTGGCCGACGAGGCCGAGCTGCTCCGCGTACTGCGGATCTCCCTGCTCGACCAGCACATGAGCCCGCTGCTGGACGCGATCCACAGCCGGGTGAAGCTCGGCCCGCGGACGCTGCTCGGCTCCCTCTCCTCCGGCATCGCCTACGCGGTGCTGCAGGCGGCCGACGCGCTGCCCGGCTCGTCCGCCGAGACGATCGGCACGCTGCTCGACGCGCTCGACATCGGCGACCTGATCGAGCTGGTGCCCGGCGAGGACGGGGCGGTCACCGTGCAGCGACGGACCTGCTGCCTGGCGTTCACCCTGCCCGACCCGAAAATCTGCCCCGGCTGCTGCATCCGCCCGTGACCGCGCGCCGCGCGGCCGGTCGGCCCGGCCACGCGGATAGCGGCCAACTGCTGGGTGGTCAGGCCGGCTGCTGGTAGGTGGCCGTCAGCCTCGCCCGGGCGAGGGTGTGGAAGGCCAGGTTGAAGCCGACGTACGCCGGGGTCGCCGTCGGGCCGAGGTCGAGCCGTTCGACGTCGAGGGCGTGCACCGCGAAGATGTACCGGTGCGGCCGGTCACCGGCCGGCGGTGCGGCTCCGTCGTACCCGGCGTTACCGAAGTCGTTTCGTACGCCGAACGCGCCCGGCGCCGCCTTCTCCGGGTCACCGCCGGCACCCTGCGCCAGCTCGGTCACCGACGCCGGCAGGTTGACCAGCAGCCAGTGCCAGAACCCGCAACCGGTCGGCGCGTCCGGGTCGAAGCAGGTCACCACGAACCCCTTGGTCGATGCCGGAAAGCCCGACCAGGACAGTTGCGGGGAGAGGTTCGCACCGCCGGCTCCGGTGAAGACGTGCGCCGTCGGCAGCGGCCCGCCCTCGGAGAGGTCGGTGCTGGTCAACGCGAACGAGTCGACCGGCGGAAGCAGGTCGTACGGATCAGGTGCGATCGGTCGGTCCAGATTCATGCCTGGCATCCTGCCGCACCCGGCACCGGTACGCAGCCCAGCGCACCGATGCCGGGTGAAATCGGGTCAGGACAGGTCGGCTCCACTGCCGACCAGCTCGGCGCCGCGCTGCGCGGCCAGCCTGGCCCGCAGCTGCTCGCCTTCGATGTCCACGTTGGGCATGATCCGGCTGAGGAAGCCCGGCAGCCACCAGGCGGCGCGGCCGAGCAGCGACATCACCGCCGGGACGATGGTCATCCGCACCACGAACGCGTCGATCAGCACGCCGATCGCCAGCGCGAAGCCCATCGATTTGATCACCGGGTCGTCGACCAGGATGAAGCCGCCGAAGACCGCGCTCATGATCAGTGCGGCAGCGGTGACCACCCGGGCACCGTGCCCCATCCCGTTGATGGTGGCCTGCACGGCGGTGTCACCATGGACGAAGTCCTCCCGCATCCGGGACACCAGGAACACCTCGTAGTCCATGGCCAGGCCGAACAGGATGCCGATCAGCAGGATCGGCAGGAAGCTGACCAGCGGGCCCGGGGTGTCCAGGCCGACCAGATCGGCGAGCCAGCCCCACTGGAAGACCGCGACGGTGATGCCGAACGTCGCGCCGACAGTCAGCAGGAACCCGGCGGCGGCCTTCACCGGCACCAGGATCGACCGGAACACCAGCATCAGCAGCAGGATCGACAGCCCGACGACCAGCAGCAGGTAGACGGGCAGTGCGTCGGCGAGCTTGTCGGAGACGTCGATGCCGACGGCGGTGACACCGGTCAACGCCACCGCTGCGGTGCCGTCGTCGTCCGGGGCCAACCCGAGTTCGGCAATCTCCACACGGATCCGCTCGACGAGCTCCTCGGTCGCGGCCTCGGTGGGGCCGGTCGCCGGGATGACCGCCAGGATCGCGGTCTGCCCGTCCTGGCTGGGCTGCGGCGGTGCGACCACCAGTACGCCGTCGAGGGCCTGCACCGTACCGGTGATCTGACCGGCGGCGGTGGTGGTGGCCTCCGCCGAGTCACCGGAGACCACCATGATCAGCCGGCCGTTGAAGCCGGGCCCGAATCCTTCGGTGGTCAGGTCGTACGCGGTTCGTGCGCTGCTGCCCAGCGGCGCGGTGCTGGCGTCGGGCAGGGCGATCCGCATGTCGGCGGCGGGAATCGCCAGGGCACCGAGCCCGGCCACGCCGAGCACGATCACCGGGATCCGCAGCTTCACCATCAGTCGGGCCCAGCGGAATCCGAAGGAGTCCTGGTTCTCCTGGCTGGTCGGTGCCTCGGCCGGGCCGACTGCCCGCTTGCCGCGCGGCAGCACCCGGCGGCCGGCGTAGCCGAGCAGCGCCGGCTGCAGGGTGATCGCGACCAGGACTGCGACGCTGACCGTGCCGGCGGCGGCCAGACCCATCACGGTGAGGAACGGGATGCCGACGACGGAGAGCCCGGCGAGGGCGATGACCACGGTGGCGCCGGCGAACACCACCGCGGAGCCGGCGGTGGCGACGGCGCGGGCGGCCGCCTCCTCCGGTTCCAGGCCTTCCAGCAGGTGCTGCCGGTGCCGGGAGGTGATGAACAGCGAGTAGTCGATGCCGACGGCCAAACCGAGCATCAGCGCCAGCACCGGGGCGGTGGAGGTGAGGTTGATGACGCCGCTCAGCACGAACAGGCCGGCCATGCCGGCGCCGACGCCGATCAGCGCGTTCAGCATCGTCATCCCGGCGGCGACCAGCGAACCGAAGGTGATGATCAGGACGACCAGGGCGATCGCCACGCCGATCGCCTCCTGGGAGCCGACGTGCGGCTCGGTGCTCATCACCTCGCCGCCGTGGGCCACCTGGAAGCCGGCGTCGCGGGCCGGGCCACCGACCGCTTCGTACGCTTGGCGCGATTCGTCGCTGACCTCGTCGTTCGGCACGGCGAACTGGATGTTGACCAGGGCGAACCGGCCGTCGGGTGACACGCTGCCGGTCTGGAACGGGTCGAGCGCGGCGATCACACCGGGGATCTGGTTGGCTTCCCCGACCACCTGCAGGACGGCGGCCTGGCCTTCGGGGGTGGTGAGCTGCTCGCCCTCCGGCGCGGCGATCACGATCGTGCCGCCGGCCCCGCTGGCCTCCGGGAACTGCTCCTGCAGCAGCTCCAGCGCCTCCTGGGATTCGGTGCCGGGGATGTTGAAGTCGCTGGCGGTCGGCCCGCGAAAGGCGAGCGCGGCGGCGCCGAGACCGACCAGGGCGATCAACCAGATCGAAACGACCAGGTGTCGTTTACGAAAGGCGGTCCGGCCGAGCCGGTATAGCAGGGTGGCCATGCGGCATCCTCTGTCGTGTCGGTCGTTACGGAACTTCGGGTTTCAGCTGGCGCCGGGCTTCGGGCCCTCAGCTGGCGTCAGGTCTCGGTTACGCGCCGGGCCCGGTTCGCCGAGGGTCCGGTCGATCACCTGGCCCAGCAGCGGGCGGAGCCGGTCGGCGTCGAGGTCGAGGTGTTTGGAGCTGGCGGCGGCGACCCCGGCCAGCACCACCAGGGCGGCGAACCGGTCCTCCAGGCGTCCGGATCGACCGGTGAGGGCGTCGAGCAGCCGGTCGATCATCTGCTCCAGGTCGCAGAAGGCGGGTTGGTGCAGCATCTGCGGGATCTCGGCGTAGAGCACCGCGATCTGCCGCTGGTAGCGCAGGCACAGCTCGATGAAGCCGTCGATCGCCGTACGGCGGGCGGTCTCGTCGTCGAGTCCGGCCAGTTGCTGGTCGAGTTGGGCCAGGCTGGCGACCGCCGGGTTCATCAGGGCGGCGAGGATCGCGTCCTTGCTGTCGAAGTGGTAGAGCAGGGATGCCTTGGCGCAGCCCACCTCGGCAGCTATGTCCTGGAGGGAGGCGCCCCGGAAGCCGACCACCGCGAAGCGTTGGGCGGCCACGTCGAGGATCTGTTCGCGTAGCTCGGGCCGCCCCGCGCCGCCCCGGCCGGCCTGCGTCACCTTGCCCACCTCCTCTCCTCAGGTCACCCGTCGCGACCAAGGATGCCGGAACCAACCCGGGAATCCTGACCGATCGGTCAGAAGGTGAAGCAGTTCACAGAGACGGCCCGCTCAGCTTCGATCTCGACCGACAGATCTCACCCCAGGCGGGTGGAAGCCGGACGAGAACTTGATGAGAGTTCGTTAAGAGTCACCGGAGCAAGGACAACGGGAGATGGTCACTGGGCCGGCAGGACCGCGTGTTTCAACTGGGTCGACCGACTCATTCAGGCGGCAGCCGTCGCCGGCTCGATCGCCGGTGTCGCGTCCTTCTTCACCGAGCATCCCACCGCTGGGCTGCGGCTCATCGCGGGCAGCCTGCTCGTCGGCGGGGTCGCGCTCGCCTTCAGATGGCGTACGGCCGGCAGCCCTCGCCTTGGTTTCACCGGTGCGCTGGCGCTGGCGCTGATCGGGGCCGGCATCGTCGGTTGGTCGGTACGGCCGGGCGCGGCACCGGACGTTTCGGCACCGGACGTCGCCGCGCCGGCACCGGGCCCGACCGGGAGCAGTTCGTCGGGTTCGTCGCCAACCACTGCCGGGCCGGATTCCGCGCCCGGCGGCACATCGGTGACAGTGCACCGGGCAGAAACCGTCGTCCCCCTCTCGGCGACATCAGAGATCGACCTCGACTCGCTTGCTCCCGACTGGGATGTCACGGGCTCTGACGAGACGGGCCGGGCCGATCTCCAGTTCAGCATCAGCGGCCTCGAAGCGATCAACAACGCCGAGCTACGGGAGGCCGCAGGTGACGGCCCGGAGCTCTGCCAGCAGGCGACGGCGCAGTACCAACTGACACTCGACGAGGACCTGTCCGAGACCAGGTACACCTGCGCGATCACCAACGAGGACCGCTTCGCCTCGGTGCGGTTCAACCGCGAAGACGTCCGAATGGGATACACCGTCTTCAGCTCGATCAACCTGACGATCACGGTCTACAACCGCGCCGCCTGACCACCGTCCGACTCGGCCGCCGGGCAGGGTTACGACCCGTCGTGCCGGGGCAGACGATAAAGTCCGTCACGTTGCACGAATATCTCCCGCCGCTCGGCGGCTTCGCCGGATTTGTCAATTACGTAACCCGTGACCCAGAGCCAGCCCTCGTACGTCGGCTTGGGGTCCACCGAGATGACCCGGAACCGCAGTCTGCGCTCACCAGCGAACTGCACGCTGGCCTCACCACCGACGACCAGCACGTCACCCGGCCTCGGCTCGGGCGCACGGAGCAGCCGACTACCCGCCACGCCGATCCGCCAACGGGTACGTCGTACGCCCGCAGTCCGGACACCACCGCGACTTCACCTTGAACGACCACAGCCCGGCGCAGAAGCCCAGCAGCGCCGCACTCAACAGTGCCCCGATATCCCACATCGATCCGTCCCTCTCCCAAGAATCACGACGCGGTCATCCGTCGTCAGTCGTCGAACGCCACCGGCTCGCCGCCGTTGGCCTGCCACCGGGCAAGGACCTCGGCGAGAATCCGTCGGGCACCGGCCTCGCCGTGCTCGGCCTTCAGGTCCTCGAAACTCCACCGCAGCGTGAGAGCCACCTCGGCCGCTTCGTCGGTTTCGCACTCTCGGGTGGAGTAGGCGTCGTCGGCGTCGGCGTTCGGCTCCGACTCGCCAGCACCGTCGTCCACCAGGATCACAACCCTGCCGGTACGCGGTAGCCGACCATCTGGCCGTAGGTCATCAGCGGACGCAGGGTTGGAGTAAGCATCGTCGGCTCGGACGACCAGCGGTGCCCACGGTTGCCGTCCAACCGCCGATGCCGGGCCGCTGACCGTTCCTGGTCGAGCCGGGCCAGCCGCTTCGACGCCGCCGACCGCCCGTCCCGCCACTCCCGCCACCGCACCACCAGTTCACGAACCAACTCGACAATCATCGCTCTCTCCCTTTCATGATCGTTTTCGTGCCACGCAATCGATCAAGCCACGGCGCTACACCGCTGATGCCTCGCCCGGACAGCATCCATGACCGTCCACAGGCAACCTTGCAACTGTCAAGGTTCACGGGGTGCCGGTACTTACGTTCAGCTCGTGAGAGTCGTCGCGCTATCCGATGTCGCCGAGATGCTCGGCGGCGTATCGCGCACCCGCGCCACCGAGATCACCAACCGGGCGAGCTTCCCGGCACCAGTCGCGCTCGTCGCCTCCGGGCGGATGCGGATCTGGGACCGCGACGAGGTCGCCGAGTGGATTCGCACCCACCGCCCGACCCAACAAGAAGATTGATGCTTCACTCATCTTCGTTCCCCCTCTACGGTGTCATCCGTCCGCCGAACACCCGCAACAGGACCGGAGTCCGCAAGGACAAACCGATACTCACGGCCGCTGGCGCAAGACGCGATAGCGGGGACGTCCGCCGAATAACATCTGCTGTCCGCAGACACCGGATCGACTGAAGTGGGAGATAACCTCGGACCATGAGCGACTATCTACAGGTGTCAACCGCAGTCGAGACACGTGATGCCGCAGTAGCCCTCGCCCGATCGGCGGTACGTGCTCGCCTGGCTGGGAACGCCCAGGTGGTAGGCCCCGTGATCAGCGTCTTCTGGCATCTCGGCGACCAGGGCGAGGGTGAAGAGTGGCAGGTGCTACTCAACACGACGGCCGCCCGGTACGAAGCCTTGGAGCGCCACCTACTCGCGCACCATCCCTGGCAGAACCCGCAGATCACCGCCACGGCAATCGTGGCAGGGTCGGCAGCATGTCTGGAGTGGCTTCGATCGTCGACGGACGAAGCCGCACCAGGCAGTTGACATCGAAGCTGCCCTGGCCGGACGACGCTACCGGCTCATCTCCGCCGCTTGGCCATGTAGGTCGACGACACACGGAAGAGCCGCGTAAGGCTCCAGCCTCGACATGAATGAGTCGATTCGCTGAGCTGGGCGGATCGACCCGACTCCCGCCGCCAACCGCATTGCCTTGCCCGCCACGGAGCACGCCTGTTCCACCTCGTTGGCGTCGAGGTACGCGTCAGCCAGCCAGGTCAGATAGAGCGCCTTGTCACGGGCATGTGTGTCGCTGTACAGCGACAAGACGTGCTCCAGCACCGATATCGCGCGCATCGGCCGGTGCAGCACCGACCAGCAGCGGCCAGTCATGATGTCGACCTCGACGTCGTCCACCCAGTAGACCCAATCTGGCTCAGCTCGGTCGCCGGCGGCGCTCAGCCACCGTGCGCCTGTATCGAGCTGCCGTTCCGCTTCTGCTGCCTGTCCTTGAAGGGCGTGAGTCCAGGCCCGGCGGCAGTGCAGGAGGGTCAGGACCCGAGGGGTTGCGCCATCTTTCGCTGTCTCGCACGCCGCGATAGCCAGATTCAAGCCGGACCGGCCGAGCGCGATCGCCTGGTAGGCAAGAAACGCTTGCGCGTTGCCAGCAAGCGCCGGGCTGTCCGCCTCCTGAGCAGCGGTCAGACTCGCCTGATACAGCCGCTCCGCGTCGCCGTGACGGCCCGCGTCGAAGGCGGCCCAACCAGCCAACTGCGCCTGCTCGGCGAGCACTGCCAACAACCGTCGATGGGTATCCTCGGCGTAACGTCCGTCCCGGATGATCCGATCTGTTGTTTCAAGCTCGGCGGCGTACATCTGGTACGTGTCCGCGCCGCCGAGGAAGTCGTCCAGACGACGCAACCGCGCGGTACGCTCCACCAATTGATCCGGAAGGTCTGCACCGATCTGGCGGCCGTGATCCAGATAGGTATGCGGAAGCGCGGCAGCGAGACCAGCTCCAGCTACGAACTGGCGGCGGCTGAGAGCCCTTTGAGTGTCAGCTAGTGCTGACAATTCACCGCCGGCTCGGAGTGCAGAGTCGAGGCGCTGGGCAGCCTGCGCTGTTGGGCGCTTGGAGCCGTTCTCCAGCTCATGCAGATAGGACTTGCTGTAGAAGGTCGCCCTGGCGAGCTGACGCAGCGACATATCGCGCTCAGTCCGTAGTTGACTCAGTCGACGGGAGAAGCTCGAACCTTCTGACTCTGCCATCTCGACCATCCCTGATCGCCAAAAGATCAGCGCCACGTCAGCGATGCTTCGACGCTCGCCGCTGACAACCGTACCGCACGGTGATGATCACATTGTCGCCGCCGGATGTGACCGACGCGCTCGCCTCCGCAGCGGCGCAGGATCGACTGATCGCCTACCGCATCGCGTCCGAGGCGACGGCGTCGATCATGCCCTCGATGCGGGCATGCGCGATCCGTGAAGGATGCTCAGGACCCCGCGCCCAGCAGGTCAGCCAGCGCGACCAACTCCTGACTCACCGGCCGACTGCGGCGGGTCAGGATCGTGGTGACGATGTCCCGGGCGTACCGCTGATGTCGCAACCAGGTGGGCGATACCACTCGGAGCCCGGCCAGAATGCGCGTCGCTTCGACCAGGTCGCCTCGCTCGGCGTTGGCCCAGGCACGGTCGAGCTGGTGACGATTCCGGTTGTCCGACGTGGCCCGGCCGCTCCCCGGAGGTACGCGCCCCGCCAGCGCGAGCGCCGTGACGGGGTCGCCCGCTACGACCGACATCTCCACCCGCTTCATCTCCACGGTCACCGGGCAGAAGGCACCCATGGTCACCGGCATGCGGAGAGCCACGTCTGCCGGTAGCTGCTCGCCGATCCGGACCGCCGCCGCACCGGCGGCGTCGAGCATTTCTCCGGCGTCGTCGGCGCGACCATCACGGATCGCGGCAGCCGACCCACGCAGCATGAGCCAGCCCCAGACCGCCAACCGGGTCGGGTCCGTACGGGAAAAACGTGGCTCGATCGCGTCCGCCGTGGCGAGGGCCAACCGCTCTGCCTCGTCGAACCGGCCCTGCCGAAGGAACAGCCAACACATCGTGGTGACGACTGACGCGGCGATCAGTTCGTCTCCGGACTCGTCCGCGACATCGAGCGCGAGACTCAGCGCATGATAGGCAAGATCGAAACGCCGTAGCTGGATCAACGCCGTCCCGGCGATCTGGTACGCCTGAGCGAGCTGCCCCGCGCCAGCAGCCCGCTGGTCGCCGGAGTTCGCATCGACAAGGCTGCGCGCCTCACCGATCAGCACCGGCAGCCGGGCCAGCGCGCTGGCGTAGTCGTCACCATGGTAGATCCGGTCAATCTCGGCAATCGACATCTGCAGTTCTCGCACTGTCGGCGCATTTGTCGAGACATCACCGACGGTCATCCCGCTCAAGCCACGGGCCGGAGTCAGCGCCCGCCGTAGCAGGCCAACCGCGATCTCGTCGTCATCGGTCCCGGCACCGGCCGCCGAGCTGGCGACACGAGGCCCGACCAGTACGGAGGTCGGCACGGCAAGCGCAGCGGCGATCGCTCGCAAGGTCGACATCCGTGGTGATCCCGGCTTGTTCTGCTCCAGCTTCTGGATCGTCTCGACCGCGAGCCCGGCGGCCTCAGCCAACTGCTCCTGAGTGAGTCCCCCGAGTCGACGTAGCCGCCCTACGTTGTCGCCCACCGTCGGACTCATCGCGCCGCCTCCCGAACCCGCGCCCCCGGCCGTACGGAATCCGGCACCGCCGCATCGACCGCCGCTGCCAACCGTACCGTGAGGTGATGATCAACTGTCGCTCGTGATTCGGTACGTCGGGTGGGCGCTAACCTCAGACCATGAGCGACTATCTACAGGTGTCGATCGCAGTCGAGACGCGCGATGCGGCAGTAGCCCTCGCCCGATCGGTAGTGGGTGCTCGCCTGGCCGGGAACGCACAGGTGATCGGCCCCCTGATCAGCGTCTTCTGGCACCTGGGCAGTCAAGGCGAGGGCGAAGAGTGGCAGGTGCTACTCAATACCACGGCAACCCGCTACGAAGCCTTGGAGCGCCATCTACTCGCACACCATCCCTGGCAAAACCCGCAGATCACCGCTACCGCGATCGTGGCAGGATCAGCAGCGTGCCTTGAGTGGCTTCGATCGTCGACAGGCGACGCCGCACCGGGCAGTTGAGGTAAGGGTTCAGGTGACCGGCCCGGTGCCGGCGCATGAGACCGTGGTCCGCCTTCCGGCGCGACTGCTTCCGTACTTGAAGGGGGTCATGGGTGGCGATCCTGCCGCAGCTGTTTGAGAACGCGGTTCACTCGGCTATCCACCTGGAGATGCGCGATGGTTACGAGCCGGACGATCCCGACTGGCTCAACTGGTGTGACGGGAACCGCTTCGATCCGGCGGAACGTTGGAGCGAGTGGTTCGCGATGATGAGTGAGACCACGGCGCGGGGCGTCGAGGTCCGACGTGCCCGCATCGTCTCTGAGCCGGCCACGGACTACGTCCGGTACGAGTACGACGTGACGGGGCCGTTCAACATCGCCAGCGGCGAAGAGGTCCGATGGCTCCCCCGTAGTCGCGCGGTTGGGATGCTTGTTCCGGCGGTAGACTTCTGGATCTTCGACAAGGCCGTTATCGTGATCAACCACTTTGACGGATACGGCGGCAACCTGCGGCATCAGCAGCTAGACGACATGGCGCTCGCGGCGCGGTACTCGCTGGCGTTCGACGACATCTGGAATCGCGCTACCCCGCACGCGGAGTACGTGATCTAGCACAGCGCATGGCTACTCCATACTCCGCCGCGCAGGATGCCCGCGCAGCGCTCGCTTGCGCAGAACGACCAACGCCGAATTCCGGTGGCGGGTCGGCACCGGGATCGGCAGGATCAGGGGAATGACCACCGAACCGAACCGGCAGGCGGTCGGCTCACTGCGGGCCGTGGCGATCGACGCGCCGGACATCGACCGCCTGGCCACCTTCTACGAACAGCTCGCCGGCTGGCGACGCCGCCCCACCGGTGACGATGACGACGACTGGATCACCCTCGTCACCGACGACGGTTGGCGGATCGGGCTGCAACAGGCCGTCGACCACGTACCGCCGGACTGGCCCGGCCAGGACCGGCCGCAGCAGGCCCACCTCGACTTCCAGGTGTCGGACATCGACGCGGCGGCGGAACGCGCCCAGCAGCTCGGTGCCAGCCTGCTGCGCCGCGACGAACGGTGGCACACCCTCGCCGACCCGGCCGGCCACCCGTTCTGCCTGTGTCTGAAAGCCGACGAGCCGCAGACCACTCTGGCGGGCGTCATGCTCGACTGCCCCGACGCCAAGGAGTTGAGCCACTTCTACGCGGGACTGCTCGGCAAACCGGTGACCTACGAGGGGGACGGTATCGCCATGATCGGCGAACAGGGTGCGCAGCCCGTCCTGTTTCAGCAGGTCGAGCAGTACGCCGCGCCCCGCTGGCCGGACCCGGCGTACCCGCAGCAGATCCACCTCGACGTGCAGGTCCAGGGCGTAGATGCCGCCGAACATGCCGCCCTCGCCACCGGCGCCACCCGACTCGACGGTGCCGGCCCCGGCTGGCGCGTCTACGCCGACCCCGTCGGCCACCCCTTCTGTCTCGTCTGGGCGGCCTGACCAGGAAGAATGATCACGACAGACTGGCGTACCGCTGTCACCATCGGGCCATGGGTTCGGCATCGCCGACGCCAACACCCTTCGATCAGCGAGGAAGCCATGGCCGACATGTCCGGCGACCGCAGCGACGCTGCCGGTCCGCGTACCGGCGAGGTAGGTCAGCCCCGGCGTGGCCGGCAGCAGGTCACCCTGCCGGACTGGATCCGCGACCCGGAGCCGGTCCGGGTCACCTGGCGGCGGCGGGCGACGCTTGCCGCGCTGCGCCTGCCCGGGGGGACTGGGGTCCACCAGGCCCGGTGGCGCTTGTAGCGGCGACAGCGGCTGCACCGCCGGTTTCCGATCCTGACCGCGTTGGTCGCGGTGCCGCTGGCCTTCGTCGCGATCATGGCGCTGGTGTCGTTGGTCTACTGGCTGTGGGCCCGGATCTGGGTGATCCCGTAGGCCGTCCGCCCGGCATCACTCGCAGGCGACGCCGTCGCCGTCGCGGTCCAGGCCGTAGACGTCGGATCCGACGACCCGCACCGGCCCGCTGACGTACGCCGGACCGTTGCCGCTGCCGCCGGCACAGTCGACATCGCTGGCGAACGGTACGCAGGCGCCGGTGTAGCTGGGGTGGCACTGCTGGGTGATCTTGGTGCCGACCAGCACCACCTTGGTGACCGGCTGCTTCGTCACCTTCTCACTGATCAGTTCCTTGGCGGTCTGCACCCCGTCGGTGTAGGTCACCCGGTAGGTCAGCGTCTTCACGCCGGTGACACCCGCGGTCTTCACCTTCGTCTTGCCCTTGGCGAGATTGGGGTCGTCGACACGCTTCTCCTTGAAGGGAATCTCCCGCGTCTCGGTCACCGTCTTCGTCTCCACCTTCGGCTGCGCAACGCTCGGGACGGAGGCCGTCGGGGACGGGCTCGGGCTCGGGGTCGGGGAGGCGGTCGGCGAGGCGGTCGGGCTGGCCGAGGTCGAACCGCCCGCCACGGCGGAGGTCGCCGGTGCCGACCGGTCGCCGTCAGCGCCACTTCCGCTGAGCGCGGTGAGCTTGTCACCGGTGGCCTGCGGCTCCGAGGAGACCAGGCTGGCCAGGAACGAGCTGCCGCCGCAGAGCAGGACGAAGACCGCCAGACCGACGCCGAGGTAGGCGGCTGCCTTCTGGCCGGGGCCGAGCCGCCCGGCACCGGTGGTGGGCAACGGACGCTGGTTGATGTCGCGCGCTGGATAGGTCACCGGCGAAGTGTGCCGGTCGGCATCGATGGCTCACAGCAGTCGAAGAGGGACAGTTTCCGGCGACCAGGGCCATCGGAGGTATCCGATCATCCTTCTTCGTCATACCTCCGGCTCGGTCCAGCTCGGACCCAACGGCGGCGGCGAATGTCCGAAGCGGCAAGGTGCCTGTTGGACAATCAGCCATCCTTCATGTTCAGGCCGGGACGGGCAGCGCGCCCAGGGCACGACCGGCCTCCCGGGCGGCCTGCAGCGCTCCGGCGTGCAACTGCGCCGCTTCGTCCGTGAAGGAGTCCAGCGCGGGGTTGACCCCGACCAGGGTGAACTCACGTTCCACCACCGTGAGCTCAGCACCCCAGCAGTCGGCGATGACCCGCCGCAGGTACGGCGTGGAGTGGTCCCAGCCCTCCCGTGGGGTGCCCGGTCCGTACGCGCCGCCACGGACCGTGGCGAGCACGACCGGCTTTCCGGCGAGGAACGGGACCCCGGTCGCCCGTGGATCGGCCAGGACCACATCGAGGTACGTCTTGAAGTGCTGGGAGACGCCGTAGTTGTAGAGCGGTACGGCGAACAGGATCGCGTCGGCGGTGATCAGTTCGTCCACGAGTGTCGCGGCGAGAACGACGGCGTCGCGCTGCTCGGCGGTCTGCTCCTCGGCCGGTGTCATGCCGGCGGTCACCGCAGCCGCCCAGACGGTCGAGGGCAGAGTGTCGACACCGACATGGCGGGCCACCACCGGGTCGCCGGGGTGGGCGGCGCGCCACTCCTGCTCGACGATGTCGGCGATCTCGCGGCTTGCGGAACCGTGCGTACGGATGCTGGCGTCCAGCCGGAACAGGGTCACCACTACTCCAGATGCTCGTAGGTTCAAGCTTGAAGCTCGACGGTAGCTGGCTTTGGTTCAAGCTTGAACTGGTTGAGACATCCGTCACTTCAACGGTGAACCGCAGACGTACGCTTGGGCTTGTGCCAGACGAACCCCAGTGGCTGACCGACCGCGAGCGCGAAGCATGGTTGGCCCTGGCTAAGCTCATGTTCAACCTGCCCAGCGCGCTCGATGCTCAGCTGCTGCGGGACAACGACTTCACGCTGTTCGACTACTTCGCGCTCAGCGTCCTGTCCATGACACCCGGCCGCACCCTGCGCCTGAGCGACCTGGCCGGTCAGCTCTCCAGCTCGCTGTCCCGGCTGTCGAACGTCGTCAAACGCCTGGAACGACGCGGTCTGCTGCGGCGCGAGCCCGACGCCGACAACCCCCGCTACACGACTGCCGTACTCACCGACGCCGGCTGGGAGTTGGTCGTTGCCGCCGCCCCCGGGCACGTCGCCGCCGTCCGCCGGTACGTCATCGACGGCCTCACCGACCACCAGATCGACGTACTCCGCGAGATCGCCTGCCACGTCGCCCGCAACCTCGCGCACGGAGACTCGGCGAGTCATACACCAGATACCTCATGAGCGCCGGATGAGGTTCCTGGTGTATGACTCGTCGCGATGTTCACGCATCACGAAGACGCCCCCTGACCGGAGTTGGCTCTGTCAGAGGGCGTTCTTGCTTGTCGGAGCGGAGGGCGTGGGATTCGAACCCACGAAGACATTGCTGCCTTACCGGTTTTCAAGACCAGCGCCATCGGCCACTAGGCGAGCCCTCCCGGTGCGGCGGGCCGGGGACGGTCGGCCACCGCGTCACTGTGCCCTAGTGTGCCACGGACGTCCGACGGCACTCCGCGCCGCAGGTTAACGCGGCGGTAGCCGAGGGCGCCATCAGGATTCACCAGCCGGGTTCGCCAGGCGGCACACGGGCCGACCCGGTAAGACTTATCCCATGTACGCGATCACCGTGCCGCAGCCCGGCGGACCCGACGCCCTGGTCCGGGCCGAGGTGCCCGACCCCTCCCCGTGCCCGGACGAGGTGATCGTCGACGTCGCCGCAACCGCCGTCAACCGGGCCGACCTGCTGCAACGGCAGGGACACTACCCACCGCCGCCGGGCGCGTCGCCGTACCTCGGGTTGGAATGCTCCGGGGTGATCAGCGCGGTCGGCGCGGACGTCTCCCACCACAAGGTCGGCGACCAGGTGTGCGCGCTGCTGGCCGGCGGCGGGTACGCCGAGCGGGTCGCCGTGCCCGCCGGGCAGCTGCTGCCGGTGCCGGCCGGGTTGAGCCTGGTCGACGCCGCCGCGCTGCCCGAGGTGGCCTGCACCGTCTGGTCGAACGTGGTCAAGCTGGCCGGGCTGCGGGCCGGCGAGTCGCTGCTGGTGCACGGCGGCGGCAGCGGGATCGGCACCTTCGCCATCCAGCTCGGTGCGGCGCTCGGCGCGACCGTGCTGACCACCGCCCGCGCGGCCAAGCATGAACAGCTGCGGGCGCTCGGCGCCCACCACACGATCGACTACACCACGGAGGATTTCGTCGCCCGCGCCCGTGAGCTGACCGGCGACGGTGACGGCGGGGTGGACGTGATCCTCGACATCATCGGCGGTGCCTACCTGGAACGCAACGTACGGACGCTGGCCACCGGCGGCCGGTTGACGATCATCGGGTTGCAGGGCGGCCGCACCGCCGAGCTGAACCTGGGTGCGCTGCTGACCAAGCGGGCCACGATCTTCGCGACCACGCTGCGGTCCCGGCCACTCGCCGAAAAGGCGGAGATCGTCCGCCGGGTGCACGACCAGGTCTGGCCGCTGGTCGCCTCGGGTGCGATCCGCCCGGTCATCGACCGCCGGATGCCGATGGCGCAGGCGGCGCAGGCGCACCGGATCGTCGAGAGCAGCGACCACCTGGGCAAGGTGCTGCTGGTGACGGAGCAACGCTAGCCGCCCTCGAGCGGCAAGTGCTAGCCGCCATCGAGCAGGATGCGCGGACCGGGTCCGGTGGCGGCCAGCCGGTCGGCCGGGTTGTACAGCGTGCACGACCGCAGCGACAGGCAGCCGCAGCCGATGCACCCGGTCAGGTCGTCGCGCAGCCGGGTCAGCAGCGCGATCCGTTCGTCGAGCCGAGCCTGCCAGCGCTGGGACAGCCGCGCCCAGTCAGCCTTCGTCGGGGTACGCGACTCGGGCAGCTCGTCCAGCGCCTGGCGGATCTCGTCCAGCGGCACCCCGATCTGCTGGGCGATCCGGATGAACGCGACCCGGCGCAGCTCGGTGCGGTCGTACCGGCGTTGGTTTCCGCCGGTACGACCGGCTCGGATCAGCCCGATCCGCTCGTAGTACCGCAGCGCCGACGGTGCCACCCCGGACCGGGCGGCCAGATCGCCGATGGTCAGTGTCCGCTGCATCACACCACCCTTGAGTTGAAGTCAACTTCAACTTGCAGGGTAGGGGCATGCCAGCCTTCGTAGCCAGCCCGGTCGCGCCGCCGCATCAGCCGCCGACCGACACCGGGTACGCGGCCCTTCCGCCGCTGCTGCGCCGGATCACCGGCGACGAGAAGCATGAGCCCAGCGCCAACTCGACGTTGGACGTCCTCTGGGTCCTCTACGACCGGATTCTGCGGATCAGTCCGCAGACCGTCGACGCCGCCGACCGCGACCGGTTCCTGCTCTCCAAGGGGCACGGTCCGGCCGCCTACTACGCCGTACTCGCCGCTAAGGGGTTCATCCCCGACGCCTGGCTCGACGACCTGGCCGGGCCGGACAGCCCGCTCGGTCACCACCCGGACCGGCTGCTGGTGCCCGGGGTGGAGATCGGCTCCGGCTCCCTCGGGCACGGGCTCGGCCTCGGCGTCGGCATGCTGCTCGGTCTGCGCGCCCAGGGCCTGACCGACCAGGCCAGCGGGGTCAATCGGGCCGGCGGGGCTGGCGGGGTCGGTCGGGCCGGTCGGGTCGGCGGAGCCCGGGTCTACGTCCTGGTCGGCGACGCCGAGCTCGACGAGGGGTCGAACCACGAGGCGATCGCGTACGCCGGCAGCCGGCAGCTCGCCGAGCTGACCGCGATCGTCGTCGACAACGACTCGGCCACCCACGGCTGGCCCGGCGGGCTGGCCAGCCGGTTCAGCGCCAACGGTTGGACCACGACGATCGTCGACGGCCGCGACCACGAGGCACTGACCGACGCGTTGACCGGACACGACGGAGTACACCCGCACCTGGTGGTCGCCCGGACCCCGGCCAAGTACGCCGCGTCGGAGCCGGGCGAGTACACCACCTCGGGTAGCAAGGAGAACGGCCATGCGTGACGCCTTCACCCGCGCCACCACCGGCCTGCTGGACGACGATCCGCGTACCGCGTTGGTGCTGGCCGACATCTCGGCCGAGGCGTTCGCCCCGGCCGCCCGCCGGCACCCCGACCGGGTGCTCAACGTCGGCATCCGCGAACAGTTGATGATCGGCGTGGCTGGCGGGCTGGCGTTGACCGGGCTGCGGACCATCGCCCACTCCTACGCGCCGTTCCTGGTCGACCGGGCGTACGAGCAGATCAAGCTCGACCTCGACCACCAGGGCGTCGGCGCGGTGCTGGTCAGCATCGGCGGGTCGTACGACGCGGCGGCGGAGGGCCGCACCCACATGTCCCCTGGTGACGTGGCGCTGCTGGACACGGCCGGGTCGTGGACGGTGCACGTACCGGGCCACCCGGACGAGGTCGGGCCGTTGCTGCGGGCGGCGGCCGGTCACGACGACGCCGTTTACCTGCGGCTGGCCGCTCGGGGCAACGGCAGCCCGCACGGTGACGGGGTGTCGGGTCGACTGGTGACGGTGCGTCGGGGCAGCGGGGGAGCCCCGGTGGTCGTCGCGGTCGGCCCGATGCTCGATGCGACGCTGGACGCGGTCACCGGGTTGGACGTGACGGTGGCGTACACGAACACGCCGCGCCCGTTCGACGTCACCGGGCTACGGATGCTCGTCGATCACCTCGACCCGGTGGTGGTGCTGGTCGAGCCGTATATGGCCGGTACGTCGAGTCACCTGGTCGGCGCGGCGCTGGCGGACCGGCCGCACCGGCTGCTGTCGCTGGGCGTCGGGCGGGAGGACCTGCATCGGTACGGCAGTGCGGCGGACCATGACCGCTGGCACGGGCTGGATCCGGCCGGGCTGCGGCGCTCGGTCACCCGGTTCGTCACCGGCTGACCGGCATTCGTCAGCGGTTTACCAGAGAGACGGCGGGGCGGGAGACGGCGGGGCTCAGGCGCCGGGGACGGCACGCTCCTGGCGCCTGGTCCGCTCCCGACCCAGGATCCACAGTGCCTCGACCCCGTCCTTCCAGGTGATCTTCTTGCCTTCTTCCCGGCCCCGGGCCCGGTAGGAGATCGGTACCTCGTACGGGCGGATCCGGCGACGCAGCAGCTTGCCGGTGACCTCCGCCTCCATGCCGAACCCGCGCGAGCGCACGTCGAGTGAGCGGTACAACGACAGCGGCAGCAGCTTGAAGCAGGTCTCCAGGTCGCCGATGTAGGAGTTGAACATCACGTTCGCCGCCGTGGTCACGGCCTTGTTGCCCATCACGTACCAGAAGCTGTAGGCGCTGTGACTGCCAAAGGTCCGGTTGCCGTAGACCACCGTGGCCCGACCGTCCAGCACCGGCTCGAGCAGCTTCGGGATGTCCTGCGGGTCGTACTCCAGGTCTGCGTCGAGGATCACCATGTAGTCACCCTCGGCGGAATCCACCGCGGTCTTGATCGCCGCGCCCTTGCCGGCGTTACGGGGATGGGTGATCACCCGCAGCCGTGCGTCGTCGACGCTCTCCAGGATCGCACCGGTGCCGTCGCGGCTGCCGTCGTCGACGACCAGGAACTCGATCTCGCACGGATAGTCGACAGCGAGCGCCTGTTTGAGGGCATCGCCGACCCGCGCCTCCTCGTTGTAGACCGGCATGAGGATCGAGAGCTTCACGGTGGTCTCCGAATGCGTACGGTGGCAGTGGACCCAGACTAGCCCAACCCGTCGGGCGGACGGGCCCGGCGAGCCGCAGGTGCGCCTCCAGGTCGCCCGGGAGATTTTCGGCGGCGGTCGACCTCCACTCGGAGTAATGGTGGGCGGTAATCTCGCCCCATGGGCGAGAGAGATGATCTGCCGGGGCCAAGGCGACGGCGGCCGCCGATCTGCCCGAAATGCCTCGGTGCCGGCAAGGCCTTCACCTTCGCCCTGATCAGTGGCCGCACCCGCGAGGTGTGGTTGAAGTGCTCGGCTTGTTCCGGGTCGATCCAGTCACCGATCGCCGGTCCGTGACCGACTGGCCACCAGCCGCTACGACTACGCCGCTTTCAGCCGGCCGGTTCCTGCCAGTCAGGCGGCGGCACCACTGCGGGCGTCCAACGGGCGGGCCAGGAACGCGTAGCCGAACAGGGCTTCGATGTGGCTGGCTCGCGCCGGGTCGCCGGCCTTGATGAGGAACCGTTCCCGGATGCCGTCGACGGCAGTGACCGCCAGTTCAACGATGCCGGCCCGCGGATCGGTGGTCCAGGTGACGTGGTCGAGGTGACGCAGTTCGCTGTTGAGGTGCAGCCGTAGCCGGCGCCACAGCAGCGTCTCCTGGGTCACCACCAGCCGCCGCCGGGTCAACAGGAGCAGGTAGTCACCCTGCATCGGCTGGTCGGGGCGTTGGCACCGGGTGACGAGCACGGTGCGTTCGTTGGGCGAGACACAGCGGCGGAACACCGGCATGTGCCGACTGGTGGTCGAGATCGGGACGGCGGTCTCAGCCGCCGCCGGCAGGAACGTGCGGGAGAAGACGTCCATGTCGTGTTAACGACACGTCAATGTGCAATGACTCGGGGTAACGGTGAAATTTCAGCTACAGAATTTCCACGATGGTCGCGTTGGCCATCCCGCCGCCCTCACACATCGTCTGCAGCCCGTACCGGATGCCGTTGGAGCGCATGTGGTGCAGCATCGTGGTCATGATCCGGGCACCGCTGGCCCCGAGCGGATGGCCCAGCGCGATCGCACCGCCGTGCGGATTCAGCCGGGCCGGGTCCGCACCGGTCTCGGCCAGCCAGGCGAGCGGAACCGGAGCGAACGCCTCGTTGACCTCGTACACCCCGATGTCGGTCAGGTCGAGCCCGGACCGGCGCAACGCCTTCGCCGTCGCCGGAATCGGGGCGGTCAGCATCATCACCGGGTCGTCACCGGCCACCACCGCGGTGTGCACCCGCGCCAACGGCCGTACGCCGTGCGCCCGGGCCCACTCCGACGTGGTCACCGCGAGCGCCGCCGCGCCGTCGGAGATCTGTGACGCGGAGCCTGCGGTCACCACCCCGTCGGCCCGGAACGGCGTGGCCAGCTCACCGAGCTTCGCCAGCGAGGTGTCCCGACGGATGCCCTCGTCGGCACCGAACTTGTCGGCGCCGGTGACCGGCACCGGCGCGATCTCAGCGTCGAACTCGCCGGCGTCCTGGGCGGCCGCCGCCCGCTGGTGGCTGGTCAGCGCGAACTCGTCCAACGCGGTACGCGACAACCCCCAGCGCCGCGCGATCAGCTCGGCGCCGACCCCCTGGTTGAACGGGACGGGATCATCCGCGACGACGCCGTCGACCCCTCGGTACCGGTCCCGCACCTGGTCGCCGAACGGCCGCCCGGCACCGGTGCTGGCCCCCATCGGTACCCGGGTCATCGACTCGACGCCGCCGGCCACCACCAGGTCGGCCTGCCCGGAGATCACCGTGGCGGCCGCGAAGTGCAGCGCCTGCTGGCTGGACCCGCACTGCCGGTCGACGGTGGTGCCGGGCACCGATTCCGGCCAGCCCGCCGCGAGTACGGCGTTGCGCCCGATGTTCCAGCTCTGGTCGCCCGCCTGGAACACGCAGCCCCAGACGACGTCGTCGACGTCGGCCGGTTCCAGACCGATCCGCTCGGCGAGCGCCCGCAGCACGTGGCTGGACAGTTCGACCGGATGCACCGACGCCAGGGCACCCTTGCGTCGCCCGATCGGGGTCCGGACCGCTCCGATGATGACCGCGTCCCTCATGCCTACCTACTCCCGGGTAACCTCGTTTTCCGAATCGTACGCCGCGACCAGCGCGACCGGCATCCTCGCCCCGCGCGACCGGCATCCTCGCCCCGCGCGACTGGCATGCTCCGCCGGTGCACAGCCATCCTTGACCGATGCACAGCGAACCCACGGAGCTGACCTGGCGGGTCGCCGGCAAGGTCCCGGCTGGCAAGATCGCGGTCGCCGTACTGATCGGTGCCGCCGGCCTGCTCCTCGGCGACGGCGATCCGGTCCGGCTGGTCCTCGCGCTGCTTGCCGCCACCGGCCTGGTCGGCTGGGCGGTCCGCGACCTGGTGGTGCCGGTACGGCTGGCCGCCGGGCCGGACGGGGTCAGCGTCATCACCGGTTTTTCCCGCCGGCACACCATCGCCTGGGACCGGATCGAGTCGATCAGCGTGGACCGTCGCGGCCACCGGGGCATCCGCAGCGAGTTGTTGGAGATCGACGCGGGCGACTCGCTCCACCTGATCAGCGGCAACGAACTGGGCGGTACCTCGCCGGACGAGGTCGCGGCGGCACTGCAGCGGGCTGCGCTGCAGAGCGTGTGCCCGGCCGCGCCCGGACCGTCAACCGGCGTGCACCAGGGCTATCCGGGCCACCGTGACCAGGATCAGGAACAGCAGAACGGCACCGGCACCGACCGCCTGCACGACGGTACGGTTGGTACGCGGAGCGTAGGCCAGGATCACCCCGATCAACCCGCCGGTGATCAGACCGCCGAGGTGACCGGCGATCGACAGGCTGGACACGGTGAAGGTCAGGATCAAGTTGATCACCAGGATGCCGACCACCGCTGAGGTGTCCCGCTTCAGCCGGCGCAGCACGATGAAGAACGCGGCGAACAGGCCGAAGACCGCAGTGGACGCACCGGCGGACAGCGCACCCGGGTCGACCAGGTAGGCCGCGACGTTGCCGCCGAGCCCGGCGATCAGATACAGCGCCAGGAACCGGGCCGGTCCGAGCACCGCCTCCAGGTTGCGGCCGAGCACCCACAGCGCCCACATGTTGAACAGCAGGTGCAACAGCCCGTAGTGGATGAACATCGCGGTGATCAGCCGGTAGACGCCGCCGCCGTCGATGCCGACGAAGACGTCGCCGTACCCGGGCAGCGCGCCGGCGAGGACGGCGCCGTTGGCCCGGACGGTGACGTCCGGGCCGATGACCCCGCCGAACGCGTGCAGCCGCCCGGCGGCCGAGAAGAGCCCGGCACCGAGCAGCGAGCCGCCGCCGGAGATCGCCACCCCGATCAGGGCGACGACCGCGTTGATGCCGATCAGGACCTTGGTGACGGTGCCCTGCTGGCCGGCGGCACTGCCACCGAAGGCAGTGCGCGCCGACCGTTGGGTCCGTCGCCCTTCGGCGACGCACTCCGGGCACTGGTGCCCGACCGCGGCGTCCCGCATGCAGTCGGGGCAGATCGGCCGCTCACACCGGGCGCACCTGACCCAGGTCTCCCGGGACGTGTGCCGGTAGCAGACCGGCACCGTCGGGGCCGGATCACTCATCACGCCACCTCACTGCACGCCACCTCACCGCGCCGGGGACGACGACCCGCGCCGGAGCCGGCAACCCGGTGCTCGTTCATGAGCGCCAAGGTTACCCGGCGAGTTTCGCGGCGGCCGCCTCGTGACCGGTCGGCTTCAGCCGACCCGCTCGATCTCCACGCGGTTGATCACCACGTCGCTGAGCGGACGGTCCGCCGGGTTGGTCGGCGTGTTCGCGATCGAGTCGACGACCTTCGCCGAGTCCTGGTCCGCCACCTGACCGAAGATCGTGTGCCGGTTGTTCAGGTGGGTGGTCGCGCTGACCGTGATGAAGAACTGCGAACCGTTGGTGCCCGGTCCGGCGTTCGCCATCGCCAGCAGGTACGGCCGGTCGAAGCGCAGCTCCGGGTGGAACTCGTCGGCGAACGTGTAGCCCGGACCGCCCCGACCGGTGCCGGTCGGGTCGCCCATCTGGACCATGAACCCGCTGATCACGCGGTGCGAGATGGTGCCGTCGAAGTACGGACCGCTGCCCGGCTGACCGGTACGCGGGTCGGTGTACTCACGGGTGCCCTCGGCGAGCTCGACGAAGTTGCGGACCGTCTTCGGTGCGTGGTTGGCGAACAGCTCCAACCGGATCGGTCCATGGTTGGTGTGCAAGGTGGCGTAGACAGCCTCAGCCACGGGTACTCCTCAGTTGTTGGTCAGTTCCATGCGGATCCTCCCATGTGCCCGATCCGGTCACACGGAGGCACCCGAAGGTGGAGGATGACGGCGTAACGACGGCACAGGAGGTAGGCAGCGGTGTTGAGGATCTCCAGGCGCGCCAGGCGGCGGGATCTCGTCCGAGCAGAGCTCGGCGAGAGCCTTGATCATTTCATGCAGGCGGCGACGCACGCGGCCGGGGGCGTGGGGGCCACCGTGGGACCCCGGATCCACGCCGCCCGGGACGCGGTGGCACCCACCGCTGACCGGGTACGCGGCTCCGCGTCCCAGGGCATGACCGCGACCATGGCCACGCTGGCTCCGCTGGCGGTGGCCGCCGCCGACGGGGCCCGCAGGGCAACCAGGAAGGCGAAGACGAAGAACATGAAGAACATGAAGAACATGAAGGCAGCGAAACGGACCGCGATGCCGGCGATGAAGGCGAAGCTCACCCCGTCGAAGCGTGCCAAGCACAGCCGCCGCCGCTGGCCGATGATCGTCGGCGTACTCGCGGCGGGAGCCGCGATCGGCACCATCGCGGTACGGCGTCGCCAGGCCACGCAGTGGGAGGAGTACGACCCGGGTCAGGCGCTGGACACGATGCGGGCGGCCGGCGGTGCCACCCACGAGTCGGTCACGCCGATGCCGGCCGACGGCGGCAAGCCGCACGGCGACCCAATCTCCGCGATGGACAGCGACCCGACGACGACCGCCCGTAACGGGCGCGCCTGAGTACCGGCGGTCGGACCGTGGGGGGGGGGGGGGGGGGGGGGGGGGGGGGGGGGGGGGGGGGGGGGGGGGGGGGGGGGGGGGGGGGGGGGGGGGGGGGGGGGGGGGGG